>JAKAZS010000032.1 GCA_021815785.1 bacterium | reverse complement strand
TTCTTCTTTAGCTTTAGTTTCAGCTTCTTCTTTAGCTTTAATTTCGGCTTCTTCTTTAGCTTTAGTTTCAGCTTCTTCTTTAGCTTTAGCTGTTTCAAGGGAATTTTCGTCGTTTAAATCTTTAAACAAACTAGCTAATTCATCATCTTGATTATTAACTAAACTTGATTCACTTTCATCTACACTAATAGCTTCAAGATTTAAAGCATTAATTAGGTCTTGTGCGCTAGCATCCATTTCGATATTAGAATCTGCTGATTCTTCAACCGATTTCAAGTTTTCTTCAATCGTGATTTCATCTATGCTTTGCGCTGATTTAGCTGATTCAGCATTGTCATTGCCGGTAACTAATTCAAGGACGGACTTTAACTTGCCGTCATCGCTTTGATTATCTGTAGACGTGGCTTCGTTTTTGTCAAGGTCTTTTAGTTTAGGATCTGAGTCAATTTCTTTAGTAAGTAAATCACTATGAATAGAATCTTCATTTACTAGTGGTTCGGTTAAAATATCCTGACCTAAACTTTCAGTAAGGACATTCAATAAGTCGTCAGCTTTCCAAACCTGTTCTTGAGGAGCTAATACTTTGTCTTCGTCTTTTATTTTACTTTTAAATAATTTAACTGGTTCACTATTCTCTTCTTTAGGTTTTTCAGCTAATGACTTCTGGTTTTCAACCAATGAGCTTATGGTTTGATTCATGTCAACTGGAGGAACTTTTGCTTCCTCGTCTTCAATTGAGGACTCGACCACAAACCAAAATAGGGAAATTCCTACCTTTAAAACATCTCCATCATTAATGGGTTCTCGTTTCTGCACCTGGTTGCCGTTAAGAAATGTGCCATGACGGCTTTGGCAATCATCAATAAAATATTGATTGTTTTCGCGAATAATTAAAAAATGAAATCGAGAAACCGCTAAATCCCCATTTATTACAATATCATTAATCTCATCTCGGCCAATTTTACATTTAGGCTCTACAACTACAAGTTTTTTATTGGAAACCAAATCAACTAAATATGCCTGCATAAAAGGTATTTATTTTTCTCCCATGAAATATTAAATTAATGTACTAAGATTAATTATATTGATAACAATATTTAGATTACATATATTTTTTTCCCGTTTAAAAAAAATACTAATCATTAAAATAATTGATTGTAAATTTAAATATTATAAAGCTTAAACTTAAATTGGCAAAATTTGCTTAATTTTGGCTGGAATTAAAAATAACTTTACTTTCATTGTTTACTATAATATTTTGACTGTTGTTTAGCGCACGTTGATCAAGCATTGCCTTGACAAGCCCAACGAAGAGTGGGTGGGGTAAATTTGGTCGTGATTTTAGTTCGGGATGGAATTGGCAGGCAACAAAATAGGGGTGATTGGGTAATTCGATAATTTCAACTAGTTCTTGATCTGGAGAAAGCCCAGAAAAACTTAAACCATTTTGCTCAAGAATCTGGCGAAATTGATTGTTGACTTCATAGCGATGGCGATGTCGTTCATTTATATTGTCTGAATTGTAAAGTGATTGTACTTTGCTTGAAGATTTTAATACACAAGGGTAAGATCCAAGTCTCATGGTTCCACCTTTATTTTTAACACCTTGTTGATGGATCATAAGATCAATAACTGGATACGGCGTTTGAGTATTAAATTCGGTTGAATGGGCATCTTTAAGCTTGGCAACGTTGCGGGCAAATTCGACTACGGCAATTTGCATCCCTAAACACAAGCCTAAATAAGGTATATTGTGTTCTCTAGCGTATTTGGCAGCTAGGATTTTACCTTCAATGCCACGATCACCAAACCCACCGGGAACGAGAATACCATCAACATCATTTAAATAATTTTGCGCACTGGTACTTTCTAAATCTTCAGATAAGACCCATTTGATTTCAACTTTAGCTCCGTAATGAGCGCCGGCATGTTTTAAGGATTCCACGACGGAAATATAGGCATCGGAAAGCATCACGTATTTGCCTACAATAGCTACTTTTATAGTTTTTTGGGGATTTTTGATTTTATCCACCATGAGTTGCCAGTCTTTAAGATCGGGTTTGATGTTTTCGAGATGAAGTTTTTCTAAAACACGGTTAGCCAGACCCTCTTTTTCCATCATTAACGGAATTTCGTATAAATGTTGAACATCAAGGCATTGAATGACACAGGCATTGTCTACATCGGTAAACAATGAGAGTTTTTCTTTAATTGAAGCTGATAAACTGCGTTCCGATCGACAGACTAAAATATCGGGCTGAATCCCGCGACTCCTTAAGGTGTCAACTGAATGTTGCGTTGGTTTGGTCTTTAATTCGCTGGTAGCCTTTAGATTAGGAATAATCGTAGCATGGATATAACACACACTATCACGACCAATGTCTTTACGCATTTGGCGAATAGCTTCAAGAAAAATAAGGCTTTCAATATCGCCTACGGTGCCTCCAACTTCAATAATGGCAATATGGCTATTGGATTGTTTAGCGGCTTTTTGAATGAAGTTTTTAATTTCGTTGGTAACATGGGGAATCATTTGTACTGTTCCACCAAGATAGTCACCGCGACGTTCTTTTTCAAGAACGCTAAGGTATATTGATCCAGCCGTTAAATTATTTAAGCGACCAAGGCTTGAATCAATAAATCTTTCATAATGCCCCAAATCCAGATCGGTTTCAGCACCATCATCAGTAACAAATACTTCACCGTGCTGATAGGGACTCATTGTTCCAGGATCGACATTAAGATAGGGGTCAAGTTTGATAATAGTTATTTCGTGCCCACGAGCCCTTAATAAACGACCTAAGGATGCAGCAATAATTCCTTTGCCCAAGGAAGACATTACCCCACCAGTAACAAATACATATCTGGTGTGCATATCATCCTCCTTGAAATTTAAACTTAAGAGATTATTATAATCTATACCATTTAAAAGTTAAACTAGTCTTAGGCAAAATTAGTGAAATTTCTCTATTTACCTACAACTTTTAAAATTAAAATTTAAATATATATATATTTAAATTTTCGGGACTTTAAAAAACCGTCCCTCGGTATCAGGAATATTTTTAGCTAATTCAGCAAAGGTATCTGTATCAATGACATGGTCAGCTCGCATTACATTGGTAATTGTCAGCGGATGTGATAAAGGTTCGCAATTAGTTGTATCAATTTTACTTAATTCTTTAAAATGACTGACAATACTATCAAGTTGTTTTGCATAAAGGGCTTTCTCGTTATCTGATAAATCAAGTTTAGCTAATTTGGCGATATACTCAATATCTTTAATTTCAATCATTTTAATTTACCTCAATGTTTATTAATATTAATTGTGACTGGTATAAGGTTTTTAAATCTTGTTTGGTTGTAAGGGATAATTTACCTGGTCAATGTATTGGTAATTTTAGCTTAAAATATTATAGCTTAAGATTGCGAAGTGGTTGGCATATTGGTTGTTGGTTCAGAATTGTTACTGGTAGTAGGGTAATAAAAATCTAGAGCCAATTTAATAGAAGCTGCCACAGGAATAGCAATGAGCATACCTAAACCGCCAGCCAAGACTTCACCGCATAATACAGCAAAGATAACGGCTAGAGGATGTAATTCAACTGCATGACCAATTATTCTGGGCACAACAATATAATCCTCTACCCAACGGGCTAAGGTGTAAAATAAGATAATCCATACGGCGGTATGAATTCCTAATTGCGAAATGCCCACAACTGTTGCCGAAGTTGTGGCTAGGATTGGACCTAAAACGGGGATGATTTCAAAAAAACCGGAAATTATCGATATTATCAAGGCATATTTTAAATGAATGACAAAATGTAAAAACACATAGGCAATCGAGGCCATGATAACTATTAGTAATAACTGACCACGCACATATTTGCTTAACATTGAATTCATTTGCGAAATTAATTGAACTATCGACTCCTGTTTTGATTCAGGGATAAATCTTAAAAAGAAAGTCCCCACTCGAGAACTATCCAACATAAAATAAATTGAGGATACTACGGTCACTAAAGTTGCTAGAAAGCCTTTAGATAGGAGTGAGCCTAGGTGCATAATTTCTTCGGGACGGCCAAAGCTTTCTTCGACGCTGGTGACAATTTCATCAGTGGATTTATCAATATCAATTTGCCATTGAAATGTTGAAGTTATTTGATTAAGCAGATTGCCAATAATCTCTTTACGCTGATGAAATAAGGCCTGGAATTGTTCAGCAATTGAATGGCCAAAAATCATTAAAACCAGGCAAAAAATTATAACTACACTTGAATATATCGCTAGTACGCTTAAATGATTTTTAATACCGCAAGAAGAACTTATTTGCTTAACTAAAGGTAGCAGTAAATAAGCAATGATACCACCAATGATAAAAGGAGGAAATACTTCACGCACAATATATAAAAACCATAAAATTAATAAAAAACTAAACCATTTAAACATAGATTGATCGATCCCTTGATTATTTTGTTGGAAAATTGTCTAGTTATTTAACGAGGCTTAGATTCGCTGAATTTGCATTTTTCGTTAAATTTAAAATTCCGGCATGAACCATTTTCTTTAATAGCCAAGATGGTCTAAATCTTTCGCCGTAAAGTTTATGATAATTTCCCATTTGTTCTAGGCACCAGGCTAAACCATTATCCGTGCTAAGTGATAAAATACCTCGTTTTAAACCGCAGCCATAATTCATCGCAATGTCAATATCTGCTAATTCTACCACGCCTTCTTGATAAGCATAAATAGCTTCATTAAACATGGGTAAGATGACTCGATTAAAATCAAATTTAACACAAGGCTTATTACCTGTTTTAAGACTTGCCAATAATTCAATGAAATCAGGATTGACTTGTTTTGGTGTGTTAGGCTGATTATCATGTAAATAAAAACCAGCTTTAGACTTTTGACCTAAAAAACCATGTTCGACCATTAATTTTAAAAGTTTAGCTGTTTCAAAGCGCAAACCATATTCATTATATAAAAATTCATTTACATCCAGGCAAATATCTAAACCGGTCATATCCATTAAGGTAAATGGACCCATAGGTAAGCCAAATTGTAAGGCTGTTTCATCAATTTGATTGATGCTCGCCAAGCCTTCAGTTAAAGCATAGATAGCTTCATTCATGTAAGGAAATAACAGGCGGTTAACCAGAAAACCTGGACATTCTTTAACAACTACTGCTGTTTTGCCTAGTAAAGAGCTTAAGCTTTGTGTTGTTGCAATAGTTTGGTGACTGGTATGATAACCAGGGATAACTTCAACTAATTTCATTATATGAGCTGGGTTGAAAAAATGCATGCCAATAACTTTATCTTTGCGTTTGGTCGCACAAGCAATTTGAGAAATTGATAAAGCCGAAGTGTTGCTGGCTAAAATAGCTTCAGGTTTAATAATGTTATCGAGTTCTTGAAAAATCTTTAATTTTACCTCAATTTTTTCTAAAGCTGCTTCGATAACAAAGTCGGTATTTTCTAGATTTTGATAGTTAGTTTGACCGTTGATTGAACCTAAATATGTTTGTACTTGATTTTCTGTCAATTGCCCTCGTTTAATACGGGAATCCAGCATGCGTTTAATGTTATTAATTCCTTTTTCAATGAATTCCTGCTTGACATCAATTAAAGTTACTTTTAAATCAGCTAAGGCCACACTTAAAGCTATTCCTTGCCCCATGGCTCCGGCTCCAATTACGGCAACATTTTTAATATTTTGACTCATAAAATAAAATTCCTATAAAGTTTACTGCTTGAAAACTAAATATCTGATAAATATAACCTAAGCTATGATAGCATTTTAGAATAAAATTTAGATTAAAGTAAAAGCTATATTTAGAAAACGTAAGTCTGAATTTTCGTTAAATTAATCGAAAACCTAAATGGTTTAATCAACAGGAATACACCAATGCTTACCACCTTACTTCGCAAGACCCCAGCTATCCAGGATCCAAGTTTAATTGTTGAAACCCCTAAACATCTTGGTTGGCTTATGCTTACCGCGCTAGGGATGGGAGCCACCATTGGTGCTGGTATCTTTGCTATGCCTGGTATGATAGCAAGACAAGCTGGCCCTGCTGGAATATTTTCGTTTTTGTTAACCGGCATCGTTATCATGTGTGTAGGTGTGGCTTATGAAAAATTTGCCAGTAAAGTGCCTAGTGGTATTAGTGCTTATAGTTATGTCTATCATTCGCTTGGTGAAATTTTTGCTTGGATTATCGCCCTTGGCCTGTTTTTTTCTTATAGTTTTGGTGCTTCAGCGGTTTCAATTGCCTGGTGTGAGTATTTAAAAAATGCTTTAAATTTGAACCTGCCCACTTTCTGGAATGGATCCGTTATTGATGCTACAGGCTTTCATTTTGGGGTTAATATAATCCCTATTAGTGTAATAACCTTAGTTACCATTTTGTTAGTAGCTGGTGGTGTAAACAAATCTGCTAAATTAAACTTTGCTTTGGTTTGTTTAAAACTTGTCTTGCTAACTATATTTTTAATAGCCGGAATTAAACATGTAAATCCAGCTAACTGGACTCCTTTTGCTCCTAAAGGACTGGCTGGAGTGATGAAAGGGGCTGCCTTGGCTGTTTTCCCTTATGTGGGGTTTGATGCATTATATACTTTTGCCCGCGAAGCTAAAACTACGCGCGATACGCAAATTGCTACCTATTTATGTATTGGGCTGGTGGCAATGTTGTATGTAATAGTTATGCTTGTGGCTACAGGGCTAGCTCCTTGTTTTATTAACGGTGTGGAAAATTCCTTGTTTGTAGGTAATGAGGCTGCTGCACCATTGGCTAATTTATTGAATGCTGCTAAAGAAACTTGGTGTGCTAAATTTATTGCTTTTGGTGCGGTTTTAGGCATATTTAATGTGTTATTGGTATTATGCATGGGGGCTCCACGTATTTTTCGCAATATGGCTGAAGATGGACTTTTACCAGCAATTTTCCTGAAATCTAAAGCTGGTAATCCAGTTTGGGGCATAATTTTAAATGGTATTATTGTTGGTAGCGTTGCCGGTTTTGTACCTTTTGGTCAAATAGCCAATTTAATGGTTTTAGGAACGTTAATTGCCTTTATGTTTGTTTGTATTGGAGCGCTTAAACTTAAAATTGTCAATCCTTTTATTGGTTTATTTGGGACTATTGGCTGTTTGACTTTGGTATTTTGTTTGGAGCCGATTGTCTTAAAAGCCTATTTGGCAATTTTGCCTTTTGGTATTTTAGGGTATTTACTATATGGTCGCAAGCATTCGAAATTGGCTATACGTAATAATAATTAATTAGCAAAGCCGTTGTGTTGATATTTAAAGATGATTCAGTAAATTCCCAGAAGTTAAAGTTGTTCCTCAACAGTTTATACAAAGCCGTTGTGTGGATATTTAAAGATGATTCAGTCTAAAGAATGATTCATAAATTTTTTGCTTGAATTACAATATAATATATTATTCATTTTGAGAAATTTCTTATAGTATTTTGCCATAATGAAACAGTCACAATATGCAGAAATTTATTTGTGTAAGCATAACCTGGGTTGTTTTGAACAAGGCCTGGCACTGATAACTGTAGGTAACAATTTACGGGGTGATGATGGTGTTGCTAGTCAAATTGTGCAATTGTTGCCAAAAACTCAGGATTTCTGTATATTTAATTTGGGCAGTTTTACTAATTATTTATCTTATTGCCTCCATGGTCACGAAGCTATTATAATTATTGATGCTATCTTTACCCAGAATAGTAAAGGAAAAGTTAAAGTTTTTAATTTAAATCAATCATTGCTATCAGGTAATATACCTAATAATTTATCCAGTCATGGATTTAGTTTTATTGACGAATTAAATTTTTCCGGTACGCAAAAATTATTACCACCAATTGCTTTATTTTTTGGGATTGAAATAAATAATAAAGATGGTTTAGATATAATAAGTAACGATATTCAAAAACAGTTCTCCGGCATTGTTAAACAATTAACCGAACTTATTTTAGAAGTAAAAAACAATATAGCTAAACCTGATTTTATATATGCACGAAATAACTATAGCCAATAATCTGTTAAGGCAGTTAACGAAAATAGCTCAAACTAAACAAGCTCAATTAATTAGTGTTAATATTGAAATTGGTGAATTTCGCAGTATTGATAAAGAATGTTTAGAATTCGCTATTGATAATTTAAAAGATAATTATCCATTATTGAATCAATGTGATTTTAAATATAAAATAATTACGACTTTGGCTTACTGTTTAAAAAACAATCATTTATACAAACCCGACTTTGTTAATTCGTTTAAATGTAACCAGTGTGATAGTGGTATTAAAGCAATTATTCAAGGTGAGGAATTTAATATTGCCAACCCTAAATTTAGTAATGTCGTAAACTAGAGGTAAAATGCCCGAAAATTCTAATAAGCTTATCTTAAATGCTAATGACCGTCTGGGCAATAATTTACGTAAAATATATAATGACAATCATAATTTGGTGCTTAATATAATTGGCGGACCTGGATCTGGTAAAACTACCTTAATAACTAGTCTTATCAAAAATATTGGGCTTCAGACTGCGGTTATCGAGGCTGATATGGCTCAAGACTTTGATACGCAAATAATTAAAACTTTAAATGTACCGGTTGAACAAATAAATACCGTAAATTCTTGTCATTTAAATGCCCGGCAAGTTGCTAAAGTCTTTCGAAAAAATATACAGTTTCGCAATGCCCAAATAATTTTTATTGAAAATGTCGGTAATTTAATTTGTCCAACTGAATTTTTTTTAGGTGAGCATTTGCAAGTCATCGTCTTTTCTGTTACCGATGGTGATAATAAACCTTTAAAATATCCAGTATCTTTCCATAAGGCTAATTTAGTCATAATTACTAAATTAGATTTACTGCCATATGTAAATTTTGATTTAAATTTAGCTTGGCAGAATATTAAAACCTTAAATCCTGATGCCCAAATCTTTAACGTGTCAAGTGTCATTCAATCAGGTATAAATGAATTAAGTCAAACCTTAAGTAAAAAGTATCAGGAAATGTATGTTTGAATTGGAGATAAAATGTGTTTTGCTATTCCTTTAGAGGTTTTGAGTATTAAACATAACCAGGTTAGCGTTATATATAAAAATATTGAATATCAAGTTTTAGCCGTTGAACCAATGCCTAATCCGGGTGATTATGTATTAGTGCATGGGGGAATAATTATTAAGGTTTTGACTAAAGATGAGGCCATGTCTATTTTGCAATTAATCAATCAGAATTCTGCAGGCATTCGGGATAGCTAATTTTTAAGTTGAAAAGTTAATTAAGTGTTAATATGAATTATAATGCTTTAGGATGAAGCTCATTAATCTAAATTATGCTTAAATAAGAGGTAGCAATTAATTGAAATAGACGTAATGGAAATTTTTAAAATTTTACTAAAAGATAATTTTCTTAAGTTTTGGCAAAAATTACAAGACTATGGGACAGTTTATGCTCCAGTTCAAGTGAGTCCAAAATCCTATTCGTTCAAAGCGGTATCCGAACCTCAAAACGTTGCCTGGCAAGCTTTAAGAACGATACTCCCGCCAAAAAAATTCTTTTTTAAAGAAAATGAAACTATTTTAACTTATACTGAAAATGAAATTAAAGAAGTTAAGCCCGATGGGCAAAAATTTTCCATTTTAGGATTGCATCCATGTGATTTAGCTGGTCTTAATATTATGGATAAAATATTTTTAGATTATCCTAGTGATACGCATTATCAAGATCGTCGAGAAAAGGTGCTCTTAATTGGAACCTCATGTATGCCAGATGAATATTGTTTTTGTGAATCAATGGGCACGGATTCACCTAATGTAAGCTATGATATATTTATTACGGATATTAATGATGCTTATTTTTTACAAATTGCTACAGTTAAGGGTAAAGAGTTTATGAATAGCTGTAATGATTTTCTCCAAATTCCGTCAGTCCAAAATAATAATGAGTATAAAGAATTTTGGGAAATCAGGTCAAAGTCTTTTAAAATTGGTTTTAAAGAATCCAATTTAAAGTCGTTAATGAATTTAGAAATTGATAATCCTATCTGGGAAGAGTTAGGCAATCAGTGTTTAAGCTGTGGAAATTGTACCCCAGTTTGTCCTACCTGTTATTGCTTTGACATGTTGGATACAGTTAATTTGGATTCAGTATCCGGACATAGGGATAGGCAATGGGATAGTTGTCAGTTTACCATGTTTAGTGGCGTGGCGGGTGATTTTAATTTTCGTGCTACACCGGTGGAAAGATTGAAATTTTGGTATCGCCACAAACTTCATGGTTTTGATGATCCCCATGGACTTAAAACCTGTGTGGGCTGTGGTCGTTGTACCGTATCATGTCCGGTGGAAATTGACGATATTGTTGGACTGGTTAAAGCGTTACAAAATAAAACTGAATAAATTATGAAATCTCCTTTAATGCCAAGTCTAGCTAAAATAAGAAATATAGTGCCAATGACCGTGGATAATTATTTGTTTGAATTTAGTTTTACTGATGATAGTCTTAAAAATTCTGCTCCAGGTCAATTTGTTGAATTGTGGGTTCCTGGCGTGGGTGAAGCACCTATATCAGTATGTTCGGCTAAGGTTAATGATACCATCGATTTGTTAATCAGACGAGTAGGCAGAGTGACTAATGCTTTGTATCTACTTAAAGAAGGAGACACGGTTGGTCTTAGAGGTCCTTATGGTACTGGTTTCCCTGTTGACGGATTTTCGCTGCGTAATCTGTGTCTAGTAGCTGGCGGCTTAGGAGCAGCACCGATCAGGTCCTTGTGGCAACATATTCTAAATAATCGCGAACATTTTGGCAAAGTTATCTTAATTTATGGTATGCGCCATAGCCAGGAATTATTATTTCGCCAGGAGTTTAAACTATTATTACGCCGCCATGATATTGAATTATATCTTGCTGCTGAAGAAATTGATGGTCCGGCATTACCGCCCATAAATATGCAAGTTGGCAGGGTTACCGATTTAATTAAAGAAGCCAACCTTGATGCTAGCTTTCAAGTGGCGATGTGTGGCCCACCGATTATGTATCGTTATGCTATTAAAGAACTGCTTACTAAAGGGATTAAGGAAGAACAAATGTGGCTATCACTTGAGCGCCATATGAAATGTGGAATTGGCAAATGTGGGCATTGTGTTATTGGCGGTTTATTCACGTGTAAACAAGGACCCGTATTTAATATGTCACTACTTAAATTGGTACCAGAGGTTATCGAATGTTAAATTTGAATTTGACCATTTCCCTGATTTTAAGTTTTGTGGCTAAACTGGTATTAGAGGTAATTAAATGTTAGATTTAAACTTTGATCTTTCCCACCATAAAATTTTACCAACCCTTGCGGTAGAAAGTTTAACGGGCTGCGCTGGAGAGTTATTAGTAATTTTAGAAAATGTTGATAAGCTTTTGCCTTATATGGTAGTTAAACGGTTTCCATTTGCCCAGTCCAGTAATGACAATGGCTTTTGTGATATAGCCTTGGTTGAAGGTAGTGTAAGTCAAAAACATGATATTGAAAAACTAATTCAGTTAAGAGCCAATTGCCGATGGTTGGTAGCTGTTGGCAATTGCGCTCTTTATGGCTGTGTGCAAAAATGCAATAATGCTAATATAAAAGCCTTGGATGAAAAGGTTTATGGTTCGTTTCAAAACACTGAAGCCCTCCCGTCTAAACCAATAGAGGCTTACGTAAAAGTTGATGTTAAATTAAGTGGCTGTCCCATTAACGCTACACAATTATTAAGTACTATTGCAAGTTTGTTAAAGGATAATTTCCCTAATATAACCCATAAACCAGTTTGCCTGGAATGTAAATTAAAGGAAAATCCTTGTATCTTAATTGAAAATAATGAACCTTGCCTGGGACCAATAACTGCAGCTGGCTGTGGCGCATTGTGCCCAAGTTTTGCTAGCCCATGTTATGGTTGTTGGGGGCCTTGTGAGGGTGCTAGAGTTGATGCTATGGCTAATATCTTAACTAAAAAAGGTTATGATTTAGAAGAAATTCTTAGCCGTATAAATACTTTTGGCCAAAATATTAAAATCGTTTAGTTGCAGGAAAAATATTATGACTGATTTAAATGAAAATGAGCAAATCTTAATTGAAATACCCGAAATTACCAGAGTAGAAGGCCATTGCGCAGTAGCGGTTGGTATTAAGGATGGTTTGGTAACTAAGGTTGAACTAGATGTTTTTGAAGGGACTCGTTATTTTGAACAAATTGTGCTTGGGCATCAATTTGATGAATTGCCCCATATAACTTCGCGAGTCTGTGCTATTTGTTCCACTGGTCATGTCCTAGCTGCTATTTTTGCTTTAGAAAATTTATTTAATGTAAAAGCCAGTAAGGAACTTACTCAAATTAGACATTTAATGCATTTGGGTATGATTATTGAATCCAATGCAACTCATATCTGCGCCCTGGCTTTGCCTGATTTTTTTGGTGTTAAGGACTTGATTGAATATGCTAATACCAAGCCTGAAATTTTTAAAATCTGGACTAATTTACGTAATCTGGGAACGTTAATTCAAACGTTAATTGGTGGACGTCCTTTCCATCCCATTAATCTGCATGTCGGCAGTTTAGGCAAAATGACTTCACAAAGTAATCTTCAGCTGATTAAATTAAAATTGGAAGAAGGTATTGATGATTCGATTACTTTAGCTAATTTATTATTAAATTTTAAAACCAATTTGCCGGTTCAACAACCTTTATATACCGCTTTAATTCCTTATGATAATAGTTATGGCTATTTTGGTAATGAAATAATTACGAGTAGTGGTTATCATGACAGTGTGGAAAATTATCATAAGTATTTACAAGAATCCAGTGTGATTTATAGCCATGCTAAACGTTCGACGTTTAAAGGGCAGCCTGTTATGGTTGGATCTTTAGCTCGGCTATTTCATTTTCATGAACGGCTAGGTTCACAAAGTCTTAATATCTATAAGAATAGCCCAATGGCTTCTGGCCAGCATAATTCAATTTATAATAATTTAGCCCAAAGTATTGAAATTATTGAAGCTATTTTTAAGGCTTTAAATTTAGTTGAAAATCTTTTACAACAGCCTGATTTATTTAATCAGTCCATTAAACAAGATTTTAAGGTGAAGGCTGGATCAGCTGTTGGCGCTATTGAATGCCCTCGAGGTACTTTGTATCATCAGTATGAGTTAAATGACCAAGGCCAGGTGATTAATGCTGATATGATTACACCATCAGCCCAAAATTCGTATCGTATTGAAATGGATATTAAGGAGAATGTGGAAAATTCAATTAGTAATTTAAGTAAAACGCAAATAGTAAATAATCTTGAAACGTTAGTTCGAGCCTATGACCCTTGTAATACTTGTGCAACTCATATGGTACAAGTTAACTGGTTGTAGGCTCATGATTATTGTTAAGTAAATGATTAAATTGGTGGGTTAAGATTGGTTAAATGACTTTGAATTGAGTGTAATAAACAAATAATTATGAATTCAGTACCAAAAAAAAATATTCTTAAAATTTTAGTTTTACCATTGATATTGGTAATTGGTTTGGGTCTATACTATAAAATTAAACAGTCTAAGCACGACATTCTTGAAAATGTATTAAGCGTCAGTGGCCGGATTGAAGGTTATGAAACTAATATTGGAGCTAAAATTGGTGGTCGGGTTGATTATATTTCGTCACGTGAAGGTGATGTTGTAAAACCCAAGATGTTGTTAGTTCAAATTAGCGATAGTGATATTGAAGCACAGTTGCAGGCTAAAAAAGCGTTAATTAAAGCTGGAATAGAAGAAGTAAATGAAGCTAAGTACAAGCTTAAAATGATTCAAAAACAAATTGAAGAAGCTCAGTTTAAAATTAAACAGGCTTCTCAAGATTCACAAGGTAGAATTTACCAGTCGAAAAATATGGTATCAAGTGCCAGGGCCAGGCTTAAACAGGTTGAAGCTGAAATGGGCCAAAGTCAGGCTGAATTAAAATTAGCTAGAGTGCGTAAACAGCGTTATGACAATTTAGTGGCTAAAGGTGTGGTAACCCAAGACGAATCTGATCAAGTGACAACGGTATATGAGACGACACAGGCACTAGTATTGGCTAAAGAAGATGCAATTAGAGCTGCTCAAAAAGATTTGCACGCAGCTTTAGGGCAAGAGAAACAAACAGGCTCAACAACATATAATCCAAATATTCAAAGTAGTGAATTGGGCTTGTTCCAGGAAGAATATCAGCAGGCTAGTCATGATTTAGCCAAAGCTAAGGATAATGTTAAAAATGCCATAGCTAATAAGGAAGAAATTGAAGCTAATTTAGCCTACCTTAAGCTTTTAAGCCCAATTAATGGTATTGTTACATCTCGCGATGTAGAGCCTGGAGCTGTAGTAGTGCCGGGTCAGAATCTATTGTCATTGATTAATTTAGATATTGTGTATTTAAGAGGTTATGTACCAGAGGGTCAAATTGGTAAAATTCGTGTTGGTCAAAAAGCTAAAATATTTTTAGATTCTTATCCGCAGCAACCATTTATGGGTAAAGTTATTGAAATTGATCCAGTTGCTTCATTCACGCCTGAAAATATTTATTTTAAAAATGACAGAGTAAAACAGGTGTTTGGTATTAAAATTGGGATTAATCAACCATCTGGCTTTGCAAAACCCGGTATGCCTGCTGATGCTCAGATTATTTTAGACTAAGGTTGAATATGTTAAATGAGCCTATTATTGAAGTTAATAATCTTGGTAAAAATTATGGTAGTTTTAAAGCTATTAAAAATTTAACTTTTTCGGTAAATCAAGGTGAGTTGTTTGGTTTAATTGGACCAGACGGAGCTGGTAAAACAACAACTTTTCATATTTTAGGTGGCATTTTACCGCCCAGTTGTGGCCAAGTTAGGATTTTTAATTTAGAGCCTAAACAAGCCAAATTGCAGTTGGGTTATTTGACGCAACAATTTTCACTTTATGGTGATTTATCCATATCGGAAAATATTGATTATGTCGCCAAGATAAAAAATATTCCAGCAAGTAAATATATTGAATTAAAAGCTAAATATTTGGATTTGATGAAATTAACTAAATTTTCTAATCGTCTAGCCAGTCAACTGTCAGGCGGGATGAGGCAAAAATTAGCTCTGTGTTGCGGGGTTATTAGTGAGCCCAATTTACTTTTGCTGGACGAACCCACTACTGGGGTTGATCCAATTTCGCGGCGTGATTTCTGGGATGTTTTAGCTAATCTGGCCGATACTGGTATTACTATTGTCATTGCAACACCCTATTTGGATGAAGCTGAGCGCTGTACTAAAATTGCTTTTATTAATCAAGGAGCTATATATAAAACCGGTACACCTAATGAATTAAAAGCAGATCTTGCTTTAATTAAATTTGAATTTCGTGGTAATTATGAGCAAATTAAAAATATTCATGATAAATTTGTCAACAATCCGTATGTAAGTAATGCAACTATTTATGGTGATAAACTGGAAATTCTTACCCCTGAACATCATAAACCTGCTATGTTAGCTGAATTCACTAGTGCTGATATTGACTTTACCATTATGGATATTAATTTAGATGATGTTTTTACCTTAAGCTTAAAACAGGAATATGTTAATAATACTCAGGCTAAATATCCCTTTGTTAATCCACCTGTGCTTAAAGACCAAATAGCTATTGCTGCTTATAATCTTAGTAAAAATTTTGGCAGTTTTCAATCAGTTAAAAATGTTAATTTAGAAATTCGTTATGGTGAAATTTACGGGCTTTTAGGTGCTAATGGGGCTGGTAAAACCACAACGATTAAAATGCTTTGCGGGTTACTTAATCCAAGCTTGGGTCATGTTAATTTAGGTAATATTCAGGATAATTTAAAAAATTTAGAATTAAAGCAAAAAATTGGTTATATGAGTCAAAAATTTGTAATGTATGAAGACTTAAAAGTAATCGAAAATTTGAAATATTATTTAGGGGTCTATAATGTGCCACCAAAAATTCAACAGCAAAAACTAGACTGGGTTGTAACTGTTTTTAACCTTAAAGATGAATTAAATACCCTGACTGGATCATTACCAGGTGGCTGGAAGCAAAAACTATCATTTGCTGCGTCTATTTTACATGAACCGCAAATTTTATTTCTTGATGAACCTACTAGTGGTGTTGATCCATTTATGCGTCAGTTACTATGGGACTATATTCGGCAATTAGCTAATCAGGGTACTGCCATATTAGTAACTACTCATTTTCTACCGGAAGCCGAAAATTGTAATCGCTTAGGTTTTATGGTGGCGGGTGAATTAGTAGCTACAGGCAGTCCTAGTGAAATTAAAAAGGGGCAACAATTAATTGAACTTACAACCAGTGATACTCAAAAATCTTTAAATGTATTAAAAATGCATTATGAGCCATGGAGAGTTACTATTTTTGGTAATACTATTCATTTGTTTCTGGATAATATTAATGATACTAGTTTTGAAAACATGTTAAATAATGTAGCTGTTAAGATTCTTAGTAATCGCATTATTCCTTTTTCACTGGAAGATGCCTTTATTAAAATTATTGAAACTGCTAGTTAAGGATAAAATTATGCCTAATCTTAAGCGTATTATAGCTCAAGCTGTCAAAGAAATAATTCAATTCCGTCGTGATACTTTAAGCGTAAAACTGGCTTTTATTTTACCGGTGTTTGCTTTGATTATGTATGGTTTTGCCACACGACTAGAAGCTAAAAATATTCCTATTGCCATTTTTAATTATGATAACAGTAAATTAAGCCGAGATTTTATAGATAGCATTTTTGCCACCGCTGATTTTATACCTAGTTCTTATAACGGTGATAATGTTATTATGCCATTAGCTGAAAATTTAGCTAAGGCTAGCATAGTAATTTTGCCGGATTTTAGTCGTAAAATTTTAAGTAATAATACTGCTAATATTGAAATCTTAATTGATGGTAGTGATATTAATAATGCCAGAATTATCAAAAATAGTTTTTTTGCCTTAACTAATTTATTTTTAATTCAAGAAAAATTGCCTCATTCAATTAGTTTAATCACGCCGGTCAGTCGAATCTGGTTTAATCCAGGCCGGAAGGAGGCTTTGTTTATTGTTCCGGGCGCTATCGCAGTTGTAACCTGGATCTTTCCAGCACTATTAGCTTCTTTTGCTTTAGTTCGGGAAAAAGAGCAAGGTACGATATTACTCTTATATGCTTCAAGTATAAAAGCTAGTGAATTAATCCTAGGTAAAATTCTGGCTTATTTTATAATTGGTTATTTAGAATTTTTATTGGTTATACTATTAGCAATTTTTCTTTTTAAACTTGTAATTGTTGGTAATATTGTAACTTTTATTTTAAATTCAGTTTTCTTTATTTTAACCGGTGTTAGTTTTGGAACTTTAGTAGGTACTCGAGTAAATAATCAGATGGCTACTTTACAAGTTGTAGGGCCAGTTGGCTTTCTTGGTAGTATGTTATTATCAGGGTTTATTTATCCAATTCATAATATTATTTACCCAATAAGTTTATTATCCTATCTTGTTCCAGCTCGATATTTTATTGAAGCATTACGTAACTTTTTCCTGCGTGGAGATGCTTTAGATAGTCATCTATATATAACAACGTTTTTAATTTCTCAAGGACTTTTACTTATTTTTTTAGCGGTTAATAATCTTAAATCTATGCAATTAAACAAATAATTATGTTACATTCTAACTTTTTTGCTCTTTTAATTAAAGAATTCCAGCAGTTACTGCGTAATCGTCAATTGTTATATTTTTTACTGGTTATTCCATTATTACAGCAATTTCTTTATGGGCTTGCACTTGATCCTGAAGCCAAGCATTTAAAACTGGCAGTTATCGACTATTGCCATACTAATATTACGCGTGAATTAATTTCATTAATAGTTGAAAATGGTGTGTTTGATCTTAAGGTAAGTGGTGGTAGTGAAACATCGTTAGTTAATAAAATTATTAATGGTGATATTGATACCGGAATTATTATTAATCCTGATTTTGAGCGAAATTTTAAGGAAAATAAAATTGCCCAAGTTCAAGTATTGTTAGATGGTGTTGATGCTAATACGGCTAATATTGCTAACGGTTACCTTAATCAGATATTTTTTAATTATGGTAGCAGTATTAATATTAATAATGCTAGAATCTATCCGTCCATTGTTAATAAGGCGACTTTTTTATATAATCCAGGGCTTCTAGCCTCCTGGTTTTTTTCGCCAGGCGTTATTGGCATGGTTTTAACCATAATTGGTATTTTGGTTTCATCATCAGCCTTATTAAGTGAGCGTGAAACTGGGACTTTAGACCAGTTGCTAATGGTACCACTTAGTACGGGTGAAATTTTACTGGCTAAAATCATTCCTTTAATTGTTGTTTTATTTATTAATGTTTTAATCGGTTTGGCTATAGGTTATGTGTTTTTTAAAGTTCCATTTAAAGGGAATTTGTTTGATTTTTTATTAGTTTCATTTTTGGCAATTTTAATTGTACTTTCTATTGGCATTGCACTAGCTACCATATCTACAAATCAAAGACAGGCTATGTTAATGTCGTTTTTTATTTCACTACCGCTTATGCAATTGTCAGGGGCTATTGCACCTTTAGAAAGTATTCCTGAACCGTTTCAGACTCTTTCCTTATTGGATCCCTTAAGATATTATATTATCTGCATTAAAGGCATTTTGCTTAAAGGTGTTGGCTTAGATATTTTATGGCCGCAAATACTTCCACAAATTATTATGGCCATATTCTTTTTAGCCATAAGTACTAATAAATTCCGTAAACAGTTAAATTAGTTATTGGCTAATAGCTAATATTTGGACTAGATCATAAATTTTTAATATATAGATAAGTCCGGTAACAAATCGACAAATAAATTTTAAATGCTAGGCTTGCGTCAGTGAAATTTTCTAAATAATGTAGACTTATCAACGGACTTTCTTATAACGCGACAAGAAAACTTTTATATCTAAGTGCAACAATTTACTTATGTCGAAATCAACAAGTGGCACTGTGTTTTTATTTGGCTAATATTTTAAGAGACTGATTAATTGCTGGCTGGCTGGTAACTTATCCTTGCCGTTAAGAAAAGTTAATTCAACCAGAAAACAGGCAGCGATGGTTGTAGCGTTTAACTTTTTGACTAAATTAAGACTGGCAAGCATAGTGCCACCAGTAGCTAAAACATCATCAACAATAATTACTTTGTCCGATACCGATAGTGCATCTTTGTGAATTTCTAAAATGTCAGTGCCATATTCAAGCTGATATTCTTCTTGAATAACACTAGCTGGCAGTTTGCCCTTTTTGCGGATAGGGACAAAGCCAATATTTAGTATATAAGCAATGGTGGAGGCAAATATAAAGCCTCGAGACTCTATTCCTAGGATTTTACTTGGATTGAGTGGTTTGCATAATTGAGCCATTTGCGAGCAGGCAATTGTAAAGGCCTTGTCATTCCCGGTTAAAGTGGTTATATCTTTAAAAATTATTCCAGGCTTTGGAAAATCTGGGACATCGCGGATAGTTGATTTAAGGAACGTGTCATTTTGTATGCTTATATTCATTACTTTACCTTAATTGTTTATTTAAGTTCTATTGACATTATTTAGTCTTGTGTAAATCTCAGAACAACATATTAGTTTAGCACATTTAGAGCTTAAATTTTGTTTTAATTTATATTTAAATACTGGAAATAGTTTTTATATTTTTAAGTGCATGAAGCTTATCCAGATCAGTTTCATCATATTGTGGATTGTGAAGGTTTATCTTATTTGTAAATAAGCCTTTGGCTATATCATTTAAATTGGTAGTTTTTAAGTAATGACGGAATGTTGAAATGGAGTTTATTGTGGTTTCTAGTTCTTTAAACAGTGTAGGATCAATTTTATCAATGGTACCTGTATCCAATTGGTCTAAAAATATTTCATCATCTTCATTATACCAGTCAAAAATATTAACCTGGTTTAAAATTTTTAATCCAGTGATAATAGCTTCAGTTGAAGTTTGAAGTTTGCTGGCCATTTTATTAATATTAACAACCCCGGAAAGTTTGTTAATGATATAACGACAGATACCAGTTAACTGTTTGATTAATAAAACTGGATTATCTAAAGGGTATTCAGTTGGGCTGACTAGAAAAATGTTCTGTGTTTGACTATTAGTAATTATGTCTTTAAAGATTTCAGGGGTCGGTGGAAAATCCAGGAAGACTAAATGAGATACTTGACCAATGTCTAAACGTGTTAGGGTGGGAAATTTTATATCTTTATGTTCTTGCTCGGCAAAAACCGCTAAATTATCACCAAGTTTTTGATAACCTTGGTAAATGATTTCGTTAGCATTGTTGGTAAATCTAAGATCTTTCCAGGTCTGTTTTTGAAAAACCAGGCTGTTAATTCGAACTGATTGTGTTGGTGTTATACTGACCGGCACTTTGGGTTCTAAATGATTAGGCTCAGAACTTTTTGGATTACTAACTTCTTTACTGCTTAAGTTTATGGTATCAATATCTGCTTCGTATGTTAGTTGATGATTTTCATTATAGGTACTTACTAGTTTCCAGTCCTGAAAAATCATATTTAGCTTAGCCTTGTTTTTATAGGTTTTGATTTCGGGAATAAAAACCAGGTCAATTGTATCGCCAGGTTTTGGATAAGCCGATCGGCAATTCCAGATAAAAGATTCGAATTTTTCATTATTATCATTAATTAAGGTTAATTTAAGATGTTGTTTGGTTTTGCCTAGCCAAAAATTATCTAAACAGGTAATGTTTTTAATTAATACTTGTGGTTTTGGATTAGACATGCCAAAAGGAGCCAGTTTTTCAAAATTGCGGAAATTTTGTAAATCAAGATCGGTTTTTTCGATAATAGTATCAATAACTAATTTATTTGGTTCGTTGAATTGTTCTAAGCGAATCTTGGCATATTGAGCTAGCAAAGTTTGAAAATTGGATAATTCCTCAAGTTTAAAGGTAAAGCCCGCCGCTACTTTATGACCACCCCATTTAAGCAGGCTTGATTGAGAATGATTTAAGGCTTCATAAAGATCAAACTGTTCATAGCCACGCGCTGAACCTTTAACTATTTGGGTATCAGGCATGATTTCACCGATAAAAACTGGTAATTTATATTTTTCAAGTAATCTTGTCGCTACAATACCGACAACGCCATGATGCCAATTTTCTTTAAAGATTGCAATAACATTCAATTTTTCTTTTTGTCGAAGAAGTTTTTCAACGGTTAAATTAGCGTCATTAAAAATATTTTCAGTTAATTCCTGTCGTTTAATATTTTCAGACTGTAATTCTTGGGATAGTTCGCTAGCTCGTATTGGATCTTGCGTGGTAAGCAGTTCAAGGGCTTTGAAGCCATCGCTTAATCGACCGGCCGCATTTATTTTAGGTGCGATATTATAGCCAACCAGATCGCCTTTAGAATTATTTTGCGTTTGTTCAATTAATGCTTTTAAGCCTGGTTTATTAGTGGTAGCAAATTTATTTAAACCTTTATTTACAATATAGCGATTTTCTTTAGTTAAAGGTACCATATCAGCAATCAATCCAAGTGCTGCATATTCATAGAAGTCTTCTAAAGCTTCACTTAAGTTGTGAATTTCCAGCATGCTTTGGGCAAACTTAAAAGCTACACCTACTCCTGATAAATTATACAAACCATGACTTGTATCTTTGAGCAGTTTGGGATGAACAATGGCGGCAGCCTCTGGCAAAGTTTGGGCCATATTGTGATGGTCTAAAACAATTGTTTTGGCACCGAAGCTTTTAGCAAAAGCAATTTCATTTAGATTGGCTACGCCACAGTCGCAGGTTATGATTAATTTAGCTTTTTGCTTACTGATAATATTAGTAATTGCTTTAGTGTTAAGTCCATAACCATCGGTAAAACGATTAGGAATATAATAATTAACATTTTCATATTTTAAATATTTAAATAAAAGTTTTAGTACACTGGCGCCGGTAATCCCATCGACATCATAATCACCGTAAACAGTAATGTTTACATTTTTGGCCATGGTTTCAATGGTCGTAGTGCAAGCCTGTTGCATATTAGGCAATTCAAACCCAGAAATCATTTCATAATCAGTTAAATTGAAAAAACTATTTATTTTTTCAATACTATTAAAGCCTCGGCGCAGTAGTATTTTAGCTAGTAATTTATCCTCATAGGCGGCTTGGAATATTTCATTTGGTATATTGGTATCTTCAGGCAGATCCCAGTAATTTCCGTATATTGATAGATTGTTTACGCTAGCCATCATTCGTTTTATGATAAAACCCAATAAAATACTTACGGTATTGTTATTTTTAAGCAAAAAGTCAGGATCTTGTCAAATGAAATTTTAAAGAACCTTTAAACCTTTTATTCTAAGCTAATTTTTTAATTTCATAAACTGTATTTTTGCTCTCGTACTAGATGTGGTTTAAATATTGCTTTTATATTATGATTAAGTGGTTGAAATGTAAAATAAATATTTATTGAATATGCAATCGAGTTAAAATATCTTATTTGGTTCGCGCAACATTAAAATAGTTTTATTTTATTATTTCTGTAGTTTTAATTGTCTTGACATCTACTTTGAAATTTTTTAGGTTTATTTCATAACTGGTTAATTTGGGTTGAGGATGCGGAAAAGGTAAAACAAATCCCATAATCCAAATAACAGGAACCATTAACACGTGAAAACTAATAGCTATCAAAATTGCTTCAATGAGCCAGATACTGTCTTGAACGATGTTATTAGTTGGCTGGGCTGGTTGGGTTATATTTGATACAGGCATATTTCTTTATTGTTGATAATTATATTAAAACTTACCTAATATGATTATATATAATTATTTTAAATTTTTAAGGTGATTTAATGCCTTAATTGTATTTCTCACTTATGCTTAATATAATTTGTATTGTGTAATAAAATAATTACCGGTGTTTTGCGGATAAAGATGTCTAAACTGTTTTTAATATTTACTTGTGTTGGCTTATGCTTTAATTTTAATGTGCTGGCTAGTCCAATTGCTGATACCTATGGTCCGGTAAATTTGTCTAAAACACTGAAAACTCCGTTTAATTCACATATTCAATTCAATAACGCTACAAATACAATTGATCAGTCAATAACTTTAAATAGTGTAATAACTCATCGCAATTTAGTTAGTAATACCAGGCTGTATTTACCAGGAACAATTTTTATTGGTCGTGTTGCTGATTTTATTATTAAGGCTAGGCCAGGTGCTTATGTTGCTTTAGCCATGGCTGATCGCGATAGTGGTGCTAGCACAATTTTAGGTAATAAAATTCGGCTAGGAGTCGATCGAAAAGTTGTTGGAGTTGGAGTTGTGCCTAGTTCGGGCGTTTATAATTTAGCGGTGGAAATACCTATTGAAGGTGATCTTATTGGCCAGTATCTTTATTTTGTGGCGGTTTCCTGGACAAAGCCGGATTTTAGTGATTTAGAAATTGCTGAACCGATAACTGCTGAAAAAGTTCCGATACCACATTTTAATGGTGTAATTGTCCAGAATTTAGTTGAGGAAGCAAAGAAAGGTATAAAATTTGTTCCTGATAAACAGGCTGGTATAATGTTTCCAGGGGTTAGTACGGGTAAGGCGATTGGTGAAATTAAATAATTGGTATAAATTCAATGCATCGTTTGAAATTAGCTTTAATTCCATTAGATAATCGAGCAATAACTTATGCTTATGCTAAAACATTAGCTAAACTAGCTGATGTTGAGCTGTTTATGCCAGATCGAAATTCATTGGGTGGATTGACAGACTTAGCTAAAGTTGATGAAATTCTTAACTGGCTTCAATCAGTAATCAATAATGTTGATCATAGTATAATTTGTCTTGATACCATTTTATATGGTGGCTTAATAAATTCACGCCGACATAATTTTGATTATGCTCATTTAATTCTTCGATTAACTAACTTGATGCAGCTCACCAAGAATAAATCATTTTTTGCACAATCTAGTATTATGCGAATTTCTGACAATTATGATAATACTGAAGAAAAACCATACTGGCAGGAATATGGACGTGAATTATTTTTATGGTCTAAATTGCTCTATGAGGCTAGTAATGAAAGACTTTCGCAAGAAGGTAATACTCAGTTAAATGAATTGGAAAAAAATATTCCTAGCGATATTAAACAAGATTACTTAACGACTAGGTTGACTAATCATATGATTAATGAACAGTTAATTGATTATGTCGCAAGTGGTCAGATTAATACTTTGATTTATGGTATTGATGACTGTACTAATATAGGGATGAATACCCTGGAAACCAAAATTATTCAGGACAAGTTAAGTAAGCATAAGTTAAGGCATAAAGTTTTTATTTATCCAGGCTGTGATGAAATTGCTAATTTACTCATGGCTAAAGTTATATTTGATAATTTAGGTCAAATGCGTCCGTTTTTAAATATTAATTTTGCACTGGATTCCGGTCAAAATATTATAGGTAAATATGATGGAGCAAGTTTTGCTGAGATTTTTAAACAGCAATTAGCATTATTCATGAATGGAGAAAGTAGCACATACCCATTAAACATTGTTGTTCATACCGCTATGCAAATTCAAGGTGATCATATCATTTTAGATTACAAGGATAAGGATAATATTGTTGATACCAGTTTAAATGTAACCGCTACGCTTAACTGTCTTGAAAATACTAATTATCCTATCGTTCTTTGTGATTTGGCCTATGCTAATGGTGCTGATCCAAAGCTTGTCGAGGCATTATTAAACAATCCAAAGCTTATTGCAAAAATAATTGGCTTTAGCGCCTGGAACACAGCTGGTAATAGTATAGGATCAGCTCTTAGTCAAGCTATATGCTATGCTAGTGGATTACAGCAATCTGACCAAGAAGCCTTTGCTTTGGCGGTTAAAGAAAACTTGTTTATTCGTCTTATTGATGACTATGTCTGGCAAGCAAAAATAAGACCTACTTTAAATGGCAAAAAACTACTTAACCAACATGAATTTTTAAATAATTTAATGGCAGCAGATCTTAATAAGGTTAGTGAAATACTTAAGTTTGATCCACAGCATTTAAATTTATCCCTTCCCTGGCAACGTAGCTTTGAAATTGAGGTATCATGTTAGCAAATCTTGTTAAGTCGTTATTAATATTATTATTAATTGCTTGTACTAACTCAATGCAAGCAGCTGAAACCTGGGAAAAAATTGACAAACGCATAAAATCTCAAATTTATGAAATAAATGTTGGTGTTAAAATTAAATTAAATGGCAATTTATCGGTTCAATTAGCGGATTTAAGTTCTAAAAGTCATTATCCGGTATTTGCTACTACTTCTGAAGATAAAGGCTATCGGGTTGTGGGTTTTGGGACTGCGTTTCCGATGCTTACAACAAATAATAATCAAACTTATTTTTTTACCAACCGACATGTGGTAAATTCCTGTCTGCCGATTATTCGTGAATGTGAGAGATTTTATGCTGGCTTAGCCTTATATGCTAAGTCAACAGCGCATGGTGAGGATTACGCTAAAAGATATGATGAGATTCTTGCCATTGTTAATTTGGCTAATGCTAAAAACTTAAAGGACAGTCAGTTGAAATTATATAAAGATACAGTTGATGGAATTTGGGACAGCTATGATGGATATCTTTCGGTCAAGGCTGATCCGCAACAGGCTTTATTTAAACAATATTTAAATGTGAAAAATCTTAAAGCCGAAGTTGGCTATTTTCTTCATCCACCGGGTGATATTAATTTAAAGCCTTTCAAAGGACAATTGTACAAAGTCGTTAATGATGATAACAGTCCAGATTTAGCTATTTTAACGGTAGCAAACACGCAAATAATTAAATTAGAATTAGATATGACTGCTCCCTGTGAAGGCCAGGAAATTCAGGTGATTGGCTATCCTACTGCATCAGATCAAATAGATATGGATTCATCAAAATATTATGCACCAACTTTTAGTACTGGTAGAATTAGTCGTGTTGCCCCGCGTATTTTAGAAGTTGATGCTCCAGTTAGTACTGGTAATAGTGGTGGTCCAGTTATTAATTTAAAGGGGAAAGTCGTTGGAGTCGTGGCTGTAAGAGCTATATCACCTCAGGGCAGTGAATTGCCTAATTTTGGTGGCGCTATAACTAATACTTGTATTCATGATTTTGCACCGGAATTATTTGATTTTAAAAAGTAAATTTACGCTGATACAGAGCCGTCTCACATATTATAGATAGGTATGCGTTCCAGACCGGTTGTAAACAACAATAGCTAGTGCTATAGCAAATTTATCAATTTTTAAATTATTGAACTTTTAATTCTTGATTTTTTGCCCAGTTAAGTGGAAGTAGCTCCACAGGGTTTTGATAATCTTTAATGGTTAATTTCAGCAATACGTCAAATAAAACTGTTTAACAAGTGGCCAATTTGTTAATTATCACCGGCCGATTTAAATGGAATATACACCATTTATTTAGATTATAACCGGTTTTAGAAATTTCTTATCCTGTCATCTAAATTTTGGGGTCCATTATCATTGCCGCTAAATCTTAATGGCTCACCTGAATTTAAATTTACCAGTTGATTAAGGTTGTTATGAATAGACTGGTCTAATCTAGTGGTTAGGCCTAATGATAATGTCTCTGTGGCTGGCCTCTTACCTTGGCCAATGCCAAAATAGTTTGGGATAGCCGACATCAGATTTGGGTAGTTGATTTTTTTTAATCTCATTAATTTTAATCTTGCTCCAGCGGTCGATTAACCTGAAGCCTTGTCAAAATAGTTATACCCGAAATTTTCTAAATTATTCACATAAGTTGGGAATTTAATCTTTTTTTTCTTACCAATTACTTTAAACATAACGAAAGTGTCTACCAAATGGGGGGAACCTCAATGTGGATGATGAAGCTTTTAGTTTAATATTTATTTAATTCGCATTGTTGAACATTTCTCAATATGCCAAAATTTATCATTTTCTTCACAGTCACATTCTACAGCAATTGTTCTATATTTTTTTCCAATTTTAAGATCCACCCCCCCTTTGGTTATATTAGCAGATTTTATTCCTAAATTTGCTTCATCTTTTACTAATTTACATTTGCCATAAAACTTTAATGGCTTAACTAACCATGATTGTTGTGAATGTGAATCAATATTTAATTTTTTTAAAACAATAAAATCAAAACAAAGTAAATTACCGCCCTCAATAAAACTTTCTAAAATACACCATACATCCTTTCCTTCTTTTCGATTTTTATTAAGTTTTTTTGGCGCCTCATGAAGCAGATAATAAGCTTTAAGATGAGTAATAAATGAACAATGTTCCGGTAAATATTCATAATCTTGAGCATAACAAATTACTTCAAAGAAAAAAAAATATAGGATAATACAACAATTAAAAACTTTATTAATAATCATAGAAATCAAACTTGATAGCTAATGAATAAGTTTAAGTAAAATTGTTTGATTCTCAGGTGAAAGTTGTGGAATAAAATCTTTAGACCATTTAATTTCACCTGGATTAAGATCTGATACATCTGAAGGCATTTTACCCGAACTTAAATCTTTAAGCCTTGCAACATCTTCATTTGTTAATTTATCCATAATATCATCAATTAATTGCTTAATTTGACTATTAGATAAACTTGTTTTCTTTTTGCGAATCATACATTCAATTTTTGTCCTTATAAGTCCGCCTAATGGAGCATACCAACCTGTCAATTTTAGCCCACTCGGGTCACTTAAATCCACAGGATCACTACCCACGTACCCGTACAAATTAATGCCGCCAGCTTCACCAATAGGGTCACGATTGAGGAAGCTGGCTAGAATTGGGCTATAGGCTCGGTGAACAGTTAAGTTTAAGCCAGATCGGCCGTGCACGAAATAGCCAGCGTAGCCAAAAGCTGGGGTTGCCGTGTTAATTGATACCGTCGACTGGCCGTAGGCATCGTAATCAGCATGGTAGACAACATTACCGCTAGAATCGGTCATTTGACGAATACTGCCCAAGTGGTCTTTGACGTAATAGTAATTAATACCGTTAATTTGCTCGCCCAAACTAAAGAACCGACGCAATACGTTGCCATTTTGATCGCGCTCTTCGATTAAGTTATCACCAGACCATAAATATTGAATCACGCTTGTTGTCGCGTTATTTGTTGTTTCAATAGATTTGACCCAATGACCAAGGCCATCATAAAAGATTTGGGTATTATTGCCGGTGCCTGGGTAATTAATCTGTACTAGTCTATCTTCAGCGTCATACTGGTAAGTATTAGTGCCGTCGCTAGTCATGTCGCCATTGAGGTCAAAACTTGTATTGGCGTTATTTTGGCCTATCGATGATATTGCGACATTATTAGACACTTGGTTATTAGCTGCGTCTGTGCCGGTTATGGTTATAGACGTTGAGTCGGCAGCTATGAGTAGATTAGTATTAAAATCTTGGCCTGTAAATGTAACGTTTACGTTACTAGAGCTAGTTATACCAATTGCGGATAAAGCAGATGAAGCATTAATTGCGTTAGCAATGCCTCTGGCGATAGAAGATAAGGTATCATTAGCCTGCACAGTAACCTGGCTTTCGGGGTCGGTCAACGTACTTAACCTAGAATTATTGGCTTCATAAGTATAATTATCGGTAGTGCCATCGCAATAGGTTTTGGTAATTAAACGGCCTTCTATATCGTGGTGCCATTTGGTTACATTGCCGTTGGCATCGGTAACTGACGCTAATGACCCACAATTGCACCATTTGTATTGAGTTTTGCGGCCTAAATTATCGGTTGTAGCGACTAGTTGGTCTAGGCTATTATAGTCAAACTGGGTTGTCCGGCCAAGTCTATCTGTAGTAAATATCCTATCTAGATTCTTGTAGGTATTGATAGACTTGGTCGAATCTGGGTAAGTGGTCGGTAAAAGCCTGTTTAAATTAATGGCATTATCGGCCTGGGCGCCCCAGGCTCTAGCACATGGCATACCTTTACAATTAGGCAGCGAGCAATTATTATCCATGCATTGGTTAGGAGTTTGCATCGTTTTTTGTGGGTTAGCCGAACCGGCATTACCCTTACCCCATATTTTGGCCGCTTCGCTATCGCTTATCTTTACCCAGCCTTTGGGTAAAGATCTAGATTTATCATGTGGCCGGTAATTCTTATTCAAAGTAAACCTAAAAATTTAAAAAAACCATCAAGTCAACAGGATACAATACAGCATGAACCCAGTATAGCATTTGTATTTAAAAAAGGTTAAAATGTCGTTGTCTTTAATACATTTTACTAATAATAAGCAATTTAATATTTTATTTGCCAAAAACAAATTTAAATTGTTAGCTATATTTTGGGATAAAATATTGTCAAAATGCGAGTTTAATTCTATGCTCCCAAGAGGTTCGATTTTATTATGCCATTAATATGCCTGGCCAGAATAAATTAGAATGGTCGGCCAATTTCACCGGAATGTGTAATTCGGACAAACTTTTTTCGTCTTTAATAGCCACTATTGCAACTCTGACTTTGAAATATCTAACTTTGCTTTAAGTGTATTAGATTTAGTCACGAATTACCCTCCATTTATTTAGATTATAACCGATTCTAGTAATGTCTTATCTTATTGTCTAAATTTTGGATCCATTATCTTATTGTTCTATTTTATAACTTAGACTCGAAATACATGATTGGACTTTAGCAACAAATTCTGTTGGATTATTTGGTGAAATAATTACTTTTTTTATAAAACCAAAATAAGCATGCTTAGTTTCGATAAGTACAAAACTAAATGATACTCTATTTACGGCATACTGACAAGTAAATGGTATCAACATCCCAATCGAAAAATTACCGATATGGGGTGATACATAGCGAATTTCTTTTATTTCTTCAAAGGGTATAGTCCGTGTAATAATAATACGAAAAAGTCTCAGTTCAATTCCTCGCTTTCCGAGATGGTAATCTATTATAATAGCCAAACCGCCGAAAAACCACCACCATGCAGCAAGTAAAACCCCGGGAATGCAGACCAGAATATTGTACAAAAGATCATAACAGTTAAACTTCATCTACAACACCTTATTTCCCCAAAGTAAGAGTATTTGTTGCATAGCCACTAGCAGATGCGCCAGGGCCTAAATCTACCGTAAGTGAACCAAAACCTATGTCACCACTAAAGCCAAACTGAATTGAAATTCCAACACCAACACTGGCACTTAGAGTATAAGTATTAAAAGGACCAGCTAACTGACTAACAGAATTGGCATTTGTACCAAAAAAACCAGCACCAACACCAGCGGAACCACCAGCAGCCCATGGTGGTTTACATGATGGCAACGGAGAAGGTGGCGGTAATTTAGGCGTTGGCGTGGATGTAGCATTATTCCCAAAAACACCGCCAAAACCACCACCGGTGAGAAAACCGCCAAGGCCACCAGAAGAGAAGTAACCGCCACCCCATCCAAAATTCAGTCCAAAACCTGCAAACCCGGGGATACCAACATTGACTGACCCACCTCCAGTAGCACCGCCACCCCACAACCCACTTGGGTCACTTAAATTAACAGGATCCCCGCCAACGTACCCGTACAAATTAATGCCGCCAGATTCACCAATAGGGTCGCGGTTGAGGAAGCGGGCTAGAATTGGGCTATAGGCTCGGTGAACCGTTAAGTTTAGGCCAGATCGACCGTGCACGAAGTAGCCAGCGTAGCCAAAGGCTGGCGTCACCGTGTTAATTGATACTGTCGCCTGGCCGTAGGCGCTATAATCAGCCTGGTAGACAACATTGCCGCTAGAATCGGTCATTTGACGAATATTGCCTAGGTGGTCTTTGACGTAGTAGTAATTAGTACCATTAATTTGTTCGCCTAAACTAAAGAACCGACGCAATACGTTGCCATTTTGATCACGCTCTTCGATTAAGTTATCACCAGACCATAAATATTGAATCACGCTTGTTGTCGCGTTATTAGTCGTTTCGATAGATTTAACAAAGTGACCAAGGCCATCGTAAATAATTTGGGTATTATTGCCGGTGTCTGGGTAATTAATCTGTACTAGTCTATTTTCAGCATCGTACTGATAAGTATTAGTGCCATCGCTAGTCATATTGCCATTGAGGTCAAAACTTGTATTGGCGCTATTTTGGCCTATCGATGATATTGAAATATTATTTGACACTTGGTTATTAGCTGCGTCTGTGCCAGTTATGGCGACAGACGTTGAGCCGGCGGCTATAAATAAACTAGTATTAAAGTTTTGGCCTGTAAATGTAACGTTTACGTTATTAGAGGCTGTAATGCCAATATTATTTAAAGCAGATGACGCATTAATTGCACTAGCAATGCCTGTAGCGATAGTAGTTAAAGTATCATTGGCCTGAACTGTGTATGAGACGCTTGTCTGTCCGTTATATAGATACGCGTCGGTTACTTTAACGGTAACTACGTCGCCAGATGTAGCTTTACCACCAACAGTTAACTGCGTATTACCTAAATTATTGTAGCTAAATGTTACGGTTTCAGTAACACCGGTGCTTAAGCTTGCGCTATAGCTTGGCTTATTTATACTTAGATTAATCGTTGCATTAGACGTACTAGCTACAAAGCCAATGGCGGCTAACTTAGTATCAGCGTTTAATAAATTGCTTAAAGCCATGGCTATAGTCACGAACGTATCGCTACTGGTAGTAGTGTAGCTGACTGCCTCTTGCCCATTAGCTAAATTGGCGTTATAGGCAGTTATTGAAATAACCGTATTAGCCGTAACCGAATTGCCATTTATGGTGGCTGTAGTTACCCCGTTACTAGCCTGCGGCATGTCAACCCACATAGTTGATGAAGCATATCCATTTGAAGCTGTGGCCGAAGCTAAATACGTCGTTGGGGCAAAAATGGAATTTGTAGAATTGGCCGAAATACTTACAACCGGAGCTGCTATATTCACAGATTGCATGGCTTTACTGGTATCGCCGCTAAATCTTAATGAGCCACTAGAATTTAAATTTACCAGCTGATTAAGATTATTATAAATAGACTGGTCTAACCTTGTGGTCAAGCCTAATGACAAGGTTTCTGTAGCATTTGAGCTTACCGAACTTGAATAAGTTGTTGAATTAATAGATTTAGAATTTATACTAACGACGTTATTTGTACTAGCTGCGGTTATATTTATAGCTTGTAGACTACTATCGCTATTTATGGCGGCAGCGATATTACTAGCTATTGAATTAAGCGTGTCACCAGATGCTACGGTATAAGTTACTGATTCAGAGCCATTGGTTAAACCAGAATCATATATTTTAACACTTAAAACATCATTGGCTGTAACGCTACCGGCAATTAATAAAGTTTGAATTTGGTTATTGTTAATGCCTGTGACTATAGATTCGGTTGAATTTATATTTCGAGAAAATAAGTAACTGGTTAGATTAACCGAATTAGAAGTAATTGTAATTATAGAATTATTAGCTGATGCCATAACGCCAATGGCTTGTAAGTTGGTATTGTTATTTATGGCTGAAGCTAAATTGGTTGCTATCGAATTTAACGTGTCGCCTGTTTGCACTGTATAAGTTACAGACTGCGTATTACTGCTTAAACCATAATCGTTAACGGTTAGTGTTATGGTATCGTTAGCTGTAACTGAGCCTGTTATAGCTGCCGATAAAGCGTTGTTTAAATTAGCGCTTAAATCAATTGTTTCTGTAG
>JAKAZS010000031.1 GCA_021815785.1 bacterium | reverse complement strand
AAATTTTGTAAAAAGGCAAATGAAAAAATTGCCAGTAACAATTATGGAAATATTGGACCCAAGGTTATTGAATATGAAATTACTAAAGATAATGAAAATAATACTTTTTTACCGACAACTTTAGATTTAGGTACATTTAATGATCGAAAGTCGCAAGATGCAGATTTAAATAAAATTTCTTCACAAGTAGTGGTAAATTATATTCGTAAACTTGATGAAAATACTTATGAACAGGATATTGTCAGTAAAATTAATAAAGAAAAAACCAAATTAGCTCAATTAGTCAAATTAGAATCAGGAAAACTTTCTGGTTATTTAGAAATTGTAGTAAGATTTACCTTGGCTCAAGATAAGCATAGTAGTAAATATAATATTATTCGAGCCTTTTATGACGAAAGTGGTAATTTGATTGGCCGAATGACTTATTCGGGAACAGTTGTATTAAATAATATTGTTGATACCTCGTTATATAAAATGAGTATTCAGTATATAAAAAAATAGTGTCAATAATTAACTAGGCAGTTTTAATATAAAAAATTCGTATAATTGTAAAACCCGGCTCAAGTCAATAATTATTTGTGTTTTGGGCATTATATATTATTTCAGTGGAATAAAATTTAACCTTTGCTAAATCTCTATGTCGAGCCAATTAAACCACAGATTAAATGATCGTATTTACTGACATAATGACGCTTTTAAATTTTTGGCTAGTTCAATTGCGGATATGGCATCAATATCATTTACAGTTAAATGTCCCATTTTGCGCCCAGGTTTAGCCGGTGCTTTGCCATAAATATTTAAGTCAATTAAATTTTTACTTAAGGCACAGTTGTGAAAATTTAAATTACCATTGGGGTTATTCAGAAAACTTTCACCAAAAATATTAATCATGCAGGTGGAGCCAGAAAGAATTAATTCTGGGTGATTACAGGGCATATTTAGCAGAATTCGGGCAAGCACATCAAACTGACTCAAGTTAAAAGCTTTAATCGTTAAATGACCGGAGTTATGTGGCCGCGGTGCAATTTCATTGATAAAAATATTGGTATTTTCGAGGCTTAAATCAGAGTTTGGCGAAGTAGAACTTAAGAAAAACTCAATTACAATTAATCCAATTAAATTAAAAGCTTTGACTATTTGAGTACTGTAATGAATAAGCGCTTTACTTAAATCAGTATTTATGCGAGCTGGACAGATTGAATAATCTAAAATATTATCAAGATGAATATTTTCTATTATTGGAAAGTTAATTATATTGCCATCTTGGGTTTGGGCAATTATACAACTGACTTCTTTAGTTAGTAAGATTTTTTCTTCAGCAACAGCCGGAAAAAATTCATGATTGCTAATTATTTGCGTGGCTAATGATTTAAATTCTGCTTCACCATTAAATATATATTGACTCTTACCATCATAGCCACCTTTGGCAGATTTTAAAATTAAGGGAAAGGTAAAGGAACTAAGTTGTTCTTCTAGGTTATGCTCGTTTTCAATTATAATATGCCGGACAATGGGTAAATTATGTTTTTTTAAAAACTGTTTTTCGTAAATGCGATTTTGACAGATTTTTAAAATAGTGGCTTCGGGAATAGCCTTATGATTAAATTTAAATATGGTTGAGTATGGAATATTTTCAAATTCGTAAGTTAAAACATCACAATTACTATTAAAGTTTTGCAAACAAGTTTCATCATGATAAGAGCCTTGGTAAAATTTAGCTACTTGTCTTGAGCATACACTATTTTTACTTTCATCATAAATACAAACATTTCCGCCAAGTTTGAAGATACTTTGGGTTAGCATTGATCCTAATTGACCACCACCAAAGATACCAACTGTTTTCACTGATTTAATTCCTCAAGTAATTTTTTTTCCGAATTAATAACTTCAGTTTCTTGATTTTTTATAAAAGATAGCAGTTTTTCGTTTAATTTAGAATCATTTAAAGCTAAAATTCTTATAGCAAATAAAGCAGCGTTGGCCGCACCACTATTGCCAATGGCAAAGGTTGCGGTGGGAATTCCATTGGGCATTTGAACAATAGATAACAGGCTATCTATGCCATTTAGAGTTTTAGATAATACCGGAACGCCTAAAACGGGTAAGCTCGTTAAAGAAGAGGTCATTCCGGGTAAGTGAGCGGCTCCACCAGCTGCAGCAATAATAATTTTAATACCACGGTTACAAGCTTTTGTACAAAAATCATACATCAGATTGGGAGTTCGATGAGCGCTAATTATTCTGACTTCAAAAGGAATTTTAAAATCGGTTAATATTGATGCAGCATCTTTTAAAGTAGCCCAGTCAGAGATACTACCCATAATTAGACTAACAAGTGAATTTGTCATAATTAATGTTTAAAAAACCTCTGATTAGTAAATAACATTTTTATTGATGCTTCCTTACAAGCCTTTATTACATCTTCGTCTTTAATACTGCCACCAGGCTGAACAATAACTTTAATGCCATTAGCCTTGGCCATTTCAATATTATCTATATTAGGGAAAAATCCGTCACTGGCTAGAATGGCTCCAGTACTGTTATTGCCAGCTTGGGTTAAGGCGATTTTAACACTTTTAATTCTTGACGTTTGACCAATGCCAAAACCAATCGCATTTTCATTTTTAGCAATCAGAATAGCATTAGAAGTTAGATTTTGCACAACACCCCAGGCGAATTTTACATCATCAATTTCCGCTTTTGTAAGAGCCTCACCGCAAACCAGTTTAAAATCCTCATAAGTTAAAATGTCCTGAGTATTTCTTTGTAAAATGAAGCCAAAATTACCCAAATCTCTAATAACCCAATGTTTGCCGTCATTACGTATATTAAGATTGTCAATTAATAAAACGCGTAAATTTTTCTTGGTAGCTAAGATTTTTAGTGCCGCATCGGTAAAATCTGGTGCGATAACCAATTCGACAAAATTTTCAATAATCGCGTTGGCTATTTTTTCATCAATAGTCGACGTAAAGCCATATACCCCACCAAAAGCAGATTCTGGGTCGGTATTATATGCTTGAATATAGGCATCATATAAATTGTTGCTTGAAGCAACGCCACAGGGATTATTGTGTTTTACAATGCAAACAGCTTCATTTCTAATTTGGGTTAAAATATTAATTACACTGTATAAATCAATAATATTGTTGGCGGATAATTCTTTACCGTTTAATTGTTTAAAAGGTGGGAAATTATAACGATAATTTTTGTTCCGTGGTAAATAAAAAGCTTCTTGATGAGGGTTTTCACCATAACGCAATTTCATTCCTTCATTTGTGTTTAATGATAGCAATTCAATTTCCATTGAAGCACTATGAATATTTTTATTGTCGGTATCATAGAATTCAGCTATGCGTGAGTCATAGTAACTGGTTGATTTAAAAGCTTCCATTGCTAGTCTGGTGCGCAATGTATTTAATTTATCAGGCTGTTTATTTTTAAGCTCATTTAAAATCTCATCATATTGTGATGGTGAAGAAACCACCAGTACATTTTCATAATTTTTAGCACTAGCTCTTAACAGACTTACTCCGCCAATATCAATATATTCCTGCATTTCTTTAAGACTTAAATTAGCTTTGGCTTTTTCAATGAAAGGATATAGATTAACAATAACCATATCTATTTCAGGAATATTATTTTCCTTGAGAACATTTTTATCAGTCTCTAAATCTCGAGCTAATATGCCACCAAAAATTACCGGATGTAATGTTTTGACCCTTCCATCAAGAATTTCCGGGAAATTTGTAAGTGTGCTTACTTCGGTACAAGAAAAATCATTATCATTTAAATGTTTATAGGTCCCACCTGTTGCAATAATGTTAAACTTTAATGTTGATTTTAGCTCTTTGAGAAAATCAGTAAGGTGAGTTTTATCATATACGCTAACTAAAATATTTATGGTTTTGCCTTGATTTATTTTATTAATTAAGCTATCTGTTTTAAGTGTAAGCATTGTTTGATCCTCGTATTATAAGTTATTGGTGTTTGGTTAAGGTAAAATCCATTGCTGATATTTCTTGATGGGTTATATTAATTTGATTGGTATTATTATTAACTAGGCCAGCTATTTGTGATTTAAAGCCACAGGATTGAATAAGATCATTAATCTCGTTGGCATGGTCATTAACAATAATATACATACCATAGCCCATATTAAATGTTGTATGCATTTCTTTAAATTCAATATATTGGGCTAGATATTGAAAGATTTCATCTAAGGGAAACCATTTGTCAATTTGATAGCCAACATTGTTATTAAGTCGAAATAAGTTGGTAATTCCACCACCGGTTATATGAGCTATTCCATTAATAGACTGGCTGTATTTATCTAGGCATTTTAAGACAGGATTAGTATATATATGCGTTGGTTTGAGTAGATTTGCATATAACGCATTGTCTTTAGTGATAAGTTTGCGAGCAAGGGATAGCCCGTTTGAGTGTATACCATTTGCGGCAATGCCAATAATGGTATTGCCATTGGTTATTTTATGGCCATCGATAAATGAATTCTTATTGACTATTCCCAGGCTAAAACCAGCTAGATCAAAGTGTTTTGGTGCATATAAATCAGGCATTTGAGCTGTTTCGCCGCCAACCAGACTGCAATTGGCTGTTTTACAGCCTTTAATAATACTGTCAATAATTTTGCAGGCAGTATCATAGTTAAAATTACTAAAGGCGTAATAATCTAAAAATAATTTTGGTTGGGCGCCTACGCACAATAAGTCATTTACACACATGGCTACAAGGTCTATACCAATATGGTCGTAGTTATCTAATTCGCTAGCAATTAAGACTTTACTGCCTACCCCATCCGTTGTTAAGCAGATGGCTAAATCATCGGTTAATGGATAGACGCTAGCGTAATTAGCATTTGTTTTCCATAAGGAATTTTCTTTAGGGTTATTTTGCATAATATAACTAACAAATTTATCAGCTAGACTGATATCAACGCCGGATTGCTGGTAAGTTATTTTATCCATGATTTAAATATATTAGAAATAAAAGCGTTGTCAACAAACAAGGGCTTGTAAAAATTAAACTTCTTAAATTTTAGCAAAAAAAATAATTATATGCATTAAGAAAAATTTGATATCCATAAGGTTTTGCTTGATCATTTGCTAATTGCTGATTTAACCAGTTGTAATGTTGAAATCTTGTTACAAAAGCTTCTGGATGTGGCATCATTCCTAATACATTTCCAGTTTTATTGGTTAAGGCAGCAATTTTGGCAAAACTTCCATTGACATCATTCTCATAAAATAAGGCAGCGTGTTGTAAAATAATTTCGCTAGCTTTTTCATTTTTAATGATTAAATTACCTTCACCGTGGCGAATCGGTAATTCAAAATTAGTCAAATTTTTTAATAAGGGATTATTTAGCTTACTGTTTACTGATAAATTAACCCAGCGATTAATAAATTTGTTTTGCGAATTATGATTAAGCTGGCACATTGGTTCATAATTGAGATCTGGTAAAATTCCTAGATTAACCAGTACCTGAAAACCATTACAAATTCCTAAAACAATATTTTTTTGTTCAATAAATTTTACTAGATAATCTTTGGCTAGCTGTTCAAACTGTAAAGCCAAAACCTTGCCTGAATAAATTTCATCACCAAAGGAAAACCCACCAGGAAATGCTAATAATTGATATTTCTCAATTGATTTTGGGGTTTTAAATAAATCGCTGGTAAGCATAATTTTGGTATCAAAGCCAACAAGTTCTAAGGCAAATTTGGTTTCATGTTCACAGTTAATACCGTCACCATATAAAATTAATGCTTGGGGCTTTGTGGTCATAGTTTCTTTTCCTTAAAAGGTATTACAGACGGATGTTTTCCAGGCATGGTTTAAAGTAGCTGTATTTGTATTGATAATGGTTTTATTATTGTCTTTAATGATTAATTGACTTTCGGCGGTTACATATCCAAGGTATGTATACGTAGATTCTTCCAGAATTGCTTCAAATTTACTTTGGTCTTTAGGTTTTAGGCTAACTAAAATTGACCCAGGAATTTCCCCAAATAATTTACAAAGAGCAATATTGTTTTTAAAAGGCAGTTTATCAATATAACTTTGTTTATTTGATAGTGTTTTCCCATAAACAAGGCTAATATCTAAAACCGCACCAAAATTTTCGCCAAAGAGACATTCGGCAATGGTAATTGCTAAACCGCCTTCTGATAAGTCATGAGCTGATTGAATTAAGTTGTTTTGATTAATGATATTTAAATTTTTATATAAGTTATAAGCTTGATTTAAGTTAAGTTCAGGTAACCAATCAGAATTTAAATTGTATATCGATTGAAAATGACTTGAGGCAATTCCTAGACTTCCAGCGCTTAATAAATAAACTAAATCACCAGAATTTTTAAAACTGCTTGTTAGGCATTTAGTAATATCATCTATTTTGCCAATTGCGGAAATTAATAGGGTGGGAATGTCGGATAATTTAATTTGCTCAGTGTGATAGTCATTTTTCATACTATCTTTTCCGGAAATAAGCGGTGTTGAATAAGCTAACACGGCATCTTTTAACCCATTAGCTGTTGCAATTAAACATTTTAAATTATTTTCGCCTAATTTATTGGTGGCACTGTTAAGCGGATCCGGAAAAGAAAAATTATCTAATAAATAGATTTCATCAAGATTCGTACCAATACAAAGAGCATTTCGAATAGCTTCGTCAACGCTAAAAACAGCCATTGAGTAACAGTCATAATAACTCATTAATGGGTTATAACCATTGGCTACAGCTATACCTTGTTGAGAATCTAAAGATAAAAGCACGCAGGCAGCGTCATTTGGCCCGTCTTGATTTTTACCAGTAAATGGTTTGATAATAGTTTTACCTTGAACTTCGTGATCATATTGGCGAACGATACCCTCTTTTGACGCAATATTAGGATGGGTTAACAATTCCAGGAAAATGTCATGGACGTTAAGGTCTACTAATTTATCAAAGTTTGGTTTTATTACATCATTTTGCGCTATTTCACTTATAAAATGTACTGTTTCATTGTGATCAAAGGTGGCCGTAAGATTTAAATCACTATAGCCATCATGTAAGAAATTTAAATCCAAAAGAGCAACAGTAAAAGTTTGATCTTTGACTTCAAAATAGCCTAAATTATGAAAATATCCAATATCAGTAACTTCTACATTAAAATTCTCTGCCAGTCGTTTTAATTCTTCAAATCTATCAGTAGAAACAGTCATACGTTCTTGTGATTCAGAAACGGTAATTTCCCAGTTTTTTAACCCGGGATACTTTAAAGGAACTAAGTTTAAATCGATAGTAGCTCCATTAGTTATCTTAGCCATTTCACCAACAGATGAAGATAGTCCTCCGGCTCCATTATCGGTAATACCAGTTATTAAACCTTTGTCACGAGCCTTGAGCAGGAAGTCCAACATTCTTTTTTGGGTTAAGGGGTCGCCAATTTGTACGGCTGATTTGGGTGAGTTTTCTGCCAGGGGAATTGATGAAAAGGTTGCACCGTGAATACCATCGGCACCAACACGCCCGCCTACCATAACAATTCGATCATTGATTTTAGTATATTTGTGGTGTGATTCAAGACCATTAATGGTTAAAGGCATAATTCCAGCAGTGCCACAAAAAACCAGCGGCTTGGCTCTGTAGCCATTATGAAAGAATACCGAACCATTGATACAAGGGATACCACTTTTATTACCAGCATCTTCGATGCCTTTGCGTACACCATTTATAATTGATCGGCTCGGAAGTAGTTTAGGATGAATTGGCTCATTTTCAAAGGGATTTGGTAAACATAAAATATCGGTATTAAAAATTGGTTTGGCGCCAAGCCCGGTTCCCATAATATCACGGTTTACACCCAATAGACCGGTTACGGCACCGCCATATGGCTCAAGCGCACAAGGTGAATTATGGGTTTCAACCTTGAAGCAAATACTATAATTTTCATTAAATTTAACAATCCCAGCATTGTCGCTAAAAACTGAAAGTAAATTTGGTTTGATTTTAGCAAGTTGTCGCGTTGGTGATTCAATAAATTCTTTAAACAGGCTATGGATAATTTTTGAATGACTTATCTGCTTGTTTTTATCTAGGTAATTACAAGTTATTGTTGAATTAAATATTTTATGTTTACAATGTTCTGACCAGGTCTGGGCAATTATTTCTAATTCTACATCAGTAGGATTGTGGGGTAAATTAAATTTATTGCGTAATACTTGAGTCTTGGTATTTTTAAAATAATTTTGGACATTTTTCATTTCTGGTAAGCTTAAGGCAAGAAGACGATTTTTACTTATATCTTCAAGCAAGTTATCCTTTAAATTAAGGTTTATTTCTTCATAATAGTTACGTTTATTATCATTCGTTGATTGTGTAAACAGCTTAAATTCTAAAAATCCTTCCTGATAGTCTTGATTTAGGTCGACAACTTTGATTTGTTCGATTAAGGGATTAAATAAGTTATACTGTAGTTTTTTGACTAAACCATTTAATGAATCATTCGGTGTTGCTGTTTTAGGTAATAAATAAATATTTCCACAGGCAATATTTATTTTACAGTTAAATAATTTTAGGGCGTCTTTTATGGTATTCGCTTTAGTATCAGTTACTCCAGGCAAAAAGTGTTTGATTATTAAGTAGGCAAAATTTTTGTTTTTCCATTGATTTATAAAATTTTGCCAGTTGTCATCAATAAAAAGCAATAATTTGTCATTTACTGAATTTGTAAGGACATTAGTCATGATTGTATTAAAATTTTTATCATGGACTAAATTACCTTGATTTTGTTCAATAAAATAAAGGGGAAATGATATTTGATTTGGAGTTTGGTTATTTGCCGATAGCAATTGATTATTTGAGTCTGGTATAACCGTAGCATAAATTAAATTATTGGTTTTGACTGTTAGCATATTTTATCCTAATTAGCTTATAAGAAATGTGTAGGTGCCTATTTGAATTCCATTGGTGATAATATTTTGGAGTGTTTGTGGATAAAGTTCATGTTCGATTTTCAGTCCTTTGGCCTTAACATCATCTAATGAATCATTTGGACTAATCCGAAAACATTCCTGAGCTAAGATTGCACCACCATCAATTTCTTCATTCACTAAATGAACAGTTATACCGGAAATTTTAACGCCATAGTTAAAGGCTTGTTCATACGCATTGCGGCCTGTAAATGCTGGAATAAGTGATGGATGTATATTCACGACCTGGTAAAATTTGCCAGTTTTATTTTTAAATTCTTCAAGAAAGTTTTTAGTTAGAACTCTCATATATCCAGCAAGTACAATTAATTGGCAGTTATGCTTTTTAATTTCATTTATTACCATTTTTTCATGTTCTAATCTGGATAAATTTTTATTTTCAATAATGGCATAGGGAAGATTGTATATTTTACATACTTCAACAGCCATAGCGTGTTTATTATTAATAATGACAATTTTAATCTCACTAGTTAATTGTTTATTTTTAATCGCTTTGGCAATGGCTTCTAAATTTGAACCTCGTCCCGAGACTAAAACAGCAAGATTAATTTTCATGATTGTACCAAATGCAGGGCAATATCTTTTCGATAATCAATATTATTGTATTTAATTTCTTTTATTTTGTTGTAAACAATATGATAAGCTTGAGTATAATCATAATCAAAAGCTACGGCAGCAATAACTCTGCCACTTTGAGCTATTAATTGATCGTTTTGTCTAACTGTACCAGCCTGAAATAATTTGAAATTATTTGTTTCTTCAGGCATATTGGTAATGATGCTAGGTTGAGTTGGATTAGGATACTGATTTAGTACAGTTACTACAGCGATACTTTTGGCATTGGACCAGGTAATCATATTTTGGTTTAAATTGCCGTTGATGGCGTTTAAGCAAAGATAGGCTAAATCAGAGTTTAATAAGGGTAACATTGCTTGGGTTTCTGGATCACCAAATCGAGCATTAAATTCTAATACATAGGGAATTAATTCGTTTTTAGTACTGTCTTTAACCAGCATTATGCCTACATATAATATACCTATATAATCAAATTGTGCATTGTGAAAGTTATTGTTTATAGGTTTAATTATATATTTTTCAATTAATTGATTCCAGTCAGCATAAAGTTCATGTGGACTGTAGGCACCCATGCCGCCAGTATTTGGACCTTGATCATGATCATAACGTCTTTTATAATCTTGACTTGTATAAAATGGATAGGCTTGTTTGCCATCACAAAGTAAGAATAAAGACATTTCTATACCACAAAGCTTTTCTTCCATGACAATTTGAGCTTGATTATCTTTATTTAATGCGTTTTGATACAGTAAATTTATGCATTCAGAGCTGTCGTTATTATCGTTAGCTACATACACCCCCTTGCCATAGCACAGACCATCAGCTTTAAAAACTTTAAGCCAAGGGTTGGCTTTTAATTTAGCTAAAGCATCATTGTATCCATTACCGATTAAATATTTAGCCGTGGGAATTTTATTGAGCATCATAAATTCCTTGGCGTAAATTTTACTCCATTCCAATTTGGCACATTGTTTATTAGGTCCAAATACTTTAATATTATTTTGTTGTAAGTAATCTACGATGCCACAGGCTAATGGATTATCAGGGCCAACAATAACAAAACTTATTTTTTTTTGTTCGCAAAATTCAACTTGAGCTTGAAAATCTAATACAGCAATACTGGTTATTTCACATTTGGCTTCTTGGGCAATTCCGGGATTCCCTGGTGCACAGTATATTTTGTCTATTAATTGACTTTGAGCCAGTTTCCAGCAAATAGAATGTTCTCGGCCACCAGATCCAATTACGAGTATTTTAAGTAAGTCCATTTTATTGAAATTCCTTTAGTTTATCAACTAATTGATTAATATTTAATTGATCAGGGAAAATATTTTGATTTAAGATATGATTAACCAATGTTCCATATAAGTTATCAATAATTTGTTTTAATTCAAGCGGTAAATTTGGTGGTTTTAAATTAATTGTTGGATCTTGCAGTGATTTATACCATTGCGTTTTGCGATAAAATTTACGTAAAACTTCTTTGGATAATGCATTGTTATTATATTCGAGACGCAATTCATCTGGACCAATGCTATCGGCCAGGATAAATGAAGGTTGATAATCATTGCTGGGATTTTCTTTTTGATTTACTTTAATTATTTCAAATTTACCATCAATTAGATTAATATTGCGTTTGTGAAAAATGTAATACAAGGACATTGCCATAATTGTACAAAATTCAATTAATAAACGAAACTCTTCATGATTAAGTTTTGTCATTAAGGCGGCTTCACTGTAGGTTAATAAGCGGTCTTTGGGTTCGAGTTTGGAGAAAAATTCTATTATAGGATAAGGGAGTGGATTTAAAAAGGATGGATCGTTAAGACCAAATTGTTGTGCATAATTTTGGTCATTTTGGCAACGTTTTAAAAATGAACTTTGGGGATCTAGTTTAAATCTAAAGACTATTTCAAGGGGAAGTAAAGTATATTTGTGGGGATTTGGTGTTTGGTAAAAATACACGGTATGATTATAAAATTTTTGTGGTGTTGTGGTAAATTTTTCTGCTTCATATACCTCAAGGTACAGATTGTTTTGGTTGTGGACATTAACTTTAGTTTCATTGATTAAAGCATTCCCTTGGTTAAGACCAAGACTGTGGGATATTGGGATGGTTGAAGGTTTTTGGCATAAATAATTAAAAAGGGATGATGTGAATAATTTATCCTTAAATTTTTGATCTAAAGAATTAAAAATACTTTGGTTTTTTAATTCTTGATAAAAATCTGACCGATTTAAGCTGTTAAACAAGTAGTTAGTCAAAATCGTTTGCGCTAAGCCTTTATTGGCTATAGGATCAGGCATTATGCCATAGTCAAATACTGAATAATAGTCAGTAAATTCAAATAATAAAGTTTGACTTTGAGAAGTTGATTTGAAAATATTTTTTGAACTTCCTTTATAAATTTGTATTAAAGTATTATTTCGGTTATTCATAATATCTTCTCGTTTACTTTCCGATCATTTTTTCTGGTATTAGTAAAATTAGTCGCCGATTCAATACTGGTTGGATAGGAGCCTGAAATACAGCCGGTACATAAGTGTTTTTGTTTAAGTGATGATTCAAGTCCGTGCAATGACTGAAAAACAACTTCGTTAGCGCCAAGATCTCGAGCAATTTCCTGGTCGGTTTTCTGATAGGATATTAATTCTTTTGAATCTGGAAAATCAAGACCATAGTAACAAGGACTAATTATTGGTGGACAGGTGGAGGCTAAGATTACTTTTTTTACACCACATTTACGTAAGATACGGACGATTTGAGCTGCAGTGGTACCACGAACGATGCTGTCATCAACAATAATGCAGGTTTTATCTTTGATTTCAGATTGAATTGGAAACAGTTTATATTCAATCGCTTCAGCTCTAGCAGTTCCGCTATCTAAAATAAAGGTTCGGTTAATATAGCGGTTTTTAATTAATAATTCACGATAAGGAATATCTAAAGTTTGTGCTAAGGCTAAAGCTGATATTCTACTAGTTTCTGGCACACAACAGACAACATCTGCAGTAATTTGTTTTTCTTGAATAGCCTTAGCTAAATTTACACCTAAATCAAAGCGAGCCTGATAAATTGCCCGATCATTGATTGTAGATTCGACACGGGCAAAATATACCCATTCAAACATACAAGGACTTACGGTTGATTCTTTGATGATTTTTTCATGTTTTTGACCAAACTCATCAATATATATCGCTTGACCAGGTTTAATATCCGTAAATCGATCAAAGCCCAGGAAACTTAAAGGTAAACTTTCACTCGCCATCCCATAAACAGATTCATTGTCAGTTTTAACGCCCAATACTAAAGGTCTAATGCCATTAGGATCTCTAAAGCCAAAAATAGCCCCGTTATCTAAAACCCCTACTATTGCATAACCCCCAATACATTCATGCATTACAAAATCAACAGCATTAAAAAAGCTAGGGGCATTTTGGGCTAATAATTTTTGGGCTAATAGATTTAAAAGCATACTGGAATCTGATACTGGTTCTTTGGTTTCATAATCGTTAACCCATTGTTTTTTTAGATCATAAAAATTGACCAGGTTGCCATTATGAGCTAGCGCAAGCCCAGCGCCTTTATGTATAAAAGGCTGTAATAAATTTGGATCATTGCTGCCAACAGTTGAGTAACGTGTGTGACCAAGAGCAACAGTATCATTTAAGATAATAGCGTCTGCTGTTTGGTTTTTCAACAGTGGTTGAAAAGAATTGCTTATAAGACCGGGTTCACGTTTAAGCTGAAAACCTTTATTTTGATTAACGGTTAAAATCCCTGCACCATCTTGACCGCGGTGTTGAAGGTTCATTAAGGCCGATAAAGCTAAATTGTATGCCCCTTTAACGCCTCTTATTACAACTACACCACACATAATCAATATCCGAAAATAAATTTATTTAGAAGTTTTTTATAATGTCAGCTTGTAAAGCATGCTTTACTTAGCAGTTTAGAGTTTGGAAAAATATAGAATCTAACTCTTAAATTTAACCACATTTGCTTTTCATTAGGGCTGTATTGTAAGTAAACAATTACATTGATTGAATTATCTAAATTAACTTCGCCGATAATAAAATAATTTATTTAATGATGTTAAACAGAATTAATTATTATCCAATAGGCTAAAATATATATATAATATTCATATAGTATTGTGGTGAATTGTTTTAATCTTATAAATATGCAATTTAATCTAGTTTTAATTATTTTGATTTTATTTAATGTTAATCTGGTTTATGCTCAAGGTTTAACGCCACAAAATCCTTCGGCTTTAACCTATATACAAAATCAACTTTATGCCAAAAAAGATGTAAATCTTTCGATTGATTTAGGCCGAGCAGTTTATTTTAAAGAAAATAAAGATTATCTTGGTTTGGCTAAAAACTATGATTTCTTAGATTATGATTTATCTAATTTTCTGCCATTAATTAGTGTCACTAATGGACCTAAATTATTTAAAGGCATACTAGCTGATCTTTGCATTGCTAATAAATTTAATCTAAGTTCTTGTACTCCATTGCCTAAGGTAAAAGTTAATCTTGATCCAATGCTAAACTGGGGGAATCATCAATCACAAGCTCAGCCTTTGGATATTTATGAAAATAGTTATACGATCTTAAATAAGTGTGAGCCTAATAATCCTATTTGGCTCTTAGGCCTTGGTTTGATCCAACTATATAACTCTAAGCCTGACTTAGCAATCAATAATCTTAATCAGTATTTTCAGCTTCCGTCACGTAACATAAGTTATGATCATAAAGTTAAAAGTCTTTTGAATTTAGCTATACAAAAGCAAAGCAAAGATCAAGAAAGTATTTTAGCTGAACAAGCTCGAAGAAATGCTCAGGTAAGAGCAAATAATGCATCTATTTATGATTATGCTAATTCACAACAAGCTAAGGATATGTCAAATCTGTTTAATAACATTGGACGACAAAATCAAGTAAGGCACATGTATGGCAATTAATCGACATCTTACAATTATTTTTATTAGGACATATGAATAATGCGTTATAAAATCTTTTGCAGCAGACTTTGTCCAATAATCATTTTTTTTAGTTGCCTGTTGACCACAGCTTTAAAGGCCTCAGCTCAATATACTTCTAATCAATTTTTTAATGATGCTAAAAGGCAGCAAATATTACAAAAATATCATAACAGTCTTTTTTATTTTTGGCAAAAACAAGGAGATAGTAGTCAATCTTTATTTCCTTTGTTGCATTGTGTCAGTGACAGTAATGACAAAATCCCACCTTACTTTGATATCAATTCAGGAAATGTTTTTAGTAGTTATACTTATGGTGCTAGGCCTGATTTTAATACGCGAATTGAAACAATCCAAAAGTCGTTTAATGAATTTATCCAAGAAATGTATCCTGTTCTTCCTGATAGCAATAATCCCAATAATATAGAACAATATATTCCGCAGTTTTTGTTAAACCAGCATTAATTTTGTTTGAAGAATATAAAATTAATTTTAGATAAATAGATTAATTAAATTGAATTATTCATGAATTTATAATATTAACATAGGACTGACCATTGTTTTTGGTGACTTCAATCTGAGTTTTAAACATTTCCTTGATATCATTCATATGACTTATTACTAATATACAAGCAAATTCATCTTCAATTGATTTTATGGTTCTAACTAATTTTTCGCGACTTTCTTCATCTTGTGATCCAAAGCCCTCATCAATAATTAAAGTTTCCAGTTTGGCATGTGATCGCCTGGTTAATAATTTTGACAAAGCAATTCTAATGGCGAAATTGGCGCGAAACGCTTCACCGCCACTAAATAATTCATAAGGTCTGGTGCCAACACTATCAGAAATTAATATTTCTAAAGTTTCGGAAACTAATCCAGATTTTAATTTGGCCTGAGTTGAAAAGGCTATATGCATTTGATTATTGGATAGTTTTTGTAACAGTCTATTGGCTTCGGCTTCAATTTCGGGTATGGCATTTTCAATAATCGCAGCTTGAATTCCTTTCTTGCCAAGTGACTCGATTAATACTTTGTAATCGTTTAAGGTATTTTTTAATGACTGTTTTTCTTCGTTAGCTTGTTTAAAACTGTTTAAATTAGCTTGGGTAATTTTATATTTAGTATCAAACTCATACTTCTCTCTATTTGCCTTATCAAGGTCAGATTTAATTTCGCTTTTTTGTATATATAAAAGATTTAAGTGTGATTCCAAATCAGGAATTTGGGTGATTACTGATTTTAAATTAGCAATATTTATTTTTATTTGTGAATGTGTACTAGCTTTTTCATTAATAGCAGTTAGTGTAGATACTATTCGTTCCTGAAGATTTAATTTTTTTTCAGCACTAGCTTTAATATTATTAAACTGTTGAGCAAATTTTGCTAGATAACTAAGTTTGTCCTTAAGAGCTGAATGATCTTCTTGATTATAGTTTAGACTTGCTTTTGTTGTTATGAGAATGCTTAATTCGTTAGTTAGAGCTAGAGCATATTTTTTGTTTTCTAATACTTCTTTTAAAGTAGAAATTTCGTTTTTTAAAGTAGAAATTTCATTTTCCAGACTAGCTTTGGTGTTTAATGAATTAATTAGCTTATGGTACCGAATCTCCTGGTTTTTTCGGCTTTTAATTTCACCCTGGAGGTTTGTATATAAAATCGGATCAAAATTTATTTTAGTCATTTCAGCATTAATATATTTTAAACTTTCCTGTTCCAGAGTTAAAAAATTACTACTATCAATTTTTTGTCTTAATTCGGATAATTCTTGTTTTAAAGTGTTTAATAAATTTAGATTATCTAGATTGATTTTTTCTTGGCTGACAATTTCACCAAGCGCTTTTAGGACAGCATCTTTATCTTTTAACTGAGTTTTTAATTTTAAATATTCTTCACCTAAACTGGTTTTTTTTGTTTCTAAAATAGCTATTTCTAAATTATTTGATTCAATTAAATTATTTTTTATATTTATCTCTTCATTATAATGGTCCAGTACTTTAGCTTTATCATTTATTGGCGATAAACAAAGCGGGCATAGACTATCCTGGTTAAGGCTTTCAAGTTGGCTGATTTTGTTTTTAAAATCGTTAGTCAGATTTTCAAGATTGCTAACTAACGATTTTTTTGTGGCAATGATATTTTTAAGGTTAGAACCTTCTTCTTCAATGGAATTGCGTTTATTTTCAATAATATTAAAATTATTTATTTTACTTTCAAGTGTTTGTTTTTCAAATACTAGTTTTTCTTGATTAGTTAATGTAATTTCTAATTCGTGTAATTTTCTTTTTTTTTCTTCATAGATACTTTCGAGCTTGATTTTGGTATCGGAAAGCTGTTTTTCGATTTCCGTTTTACGCTGAGCTAAATTCTTAAAACTGTTTTCATCTTTACCTTGAATAGATTCTTCTTCAAGCATTTGTTTGTATTCTTGAAAATCGTGTTTGATTTTTGCTTCGTCACTAATTTCAATTTCAATAGCCGCTATTTTGTTAATTAAATTTTGACAACTATCTTCCTTGGCTGATAATTTATTAACTAAGGTGTTTTCTTCGAGAGCTATTTGTTTTTCAATACTTAAAATTTTTAAATTTAATTCTTGATAGCTTTCCGAAACTTTATCTAATTCTTCAACTTGTGATTTAACTTTTTCAAATTCTTTATATTGCTGTAAAATTTCATCTTGTTTATCAAGTAGGTTGGAAACTTGCAAATCCTCCTGTTCAAGTTTATTTTTTTCCAAAGTCAATTTAGCTATATCAGCAGTTATTGTCGATAACTGGTTGTTTAATTCTTCTTCTTGAGCCTTGGCTATACGAGCTGACTCTAAGGATGATTGGTGAGTATTTATAGCTTCTTCAATTTCTTGAAAAAGTTTTTCATGTTTTTGAACTAAATTTTGATTTTCTTCAAGTTTAGAATTAAACAGGATTAATTCTTCTTCGATTTTATCTTGATCTTTAAGTTTTATGTCTAAAGAGCCGATTTTAATTTCAATTTCTTTGGCTTTGATTTTGGCTTTTTCTTGGAGTCGGTCATAGTAGCTTAAGTCTAATATTTCAGTAAGAACTTCCTTCCTCTGGCTGGCTGATTTAACAGTGAATTCATCGGCTTTACCTTGGCGCAGATATACGCTATTAATAAAAGTTTCAAAACGCATTTTAAGGATTTTTTCAATTTGTGTTTCAGTTTCTTTAATTGTACTACCGCTTAAACTAAGCCATTTATTTGTTTCAGCGGCAAGTTTCATACAATCTTCTTCTAAAATCATGAATTCAAGTGTAGATTTGCTTGAACTACGTCCGGCTGATTTTAATTTACCCCGTTTAACTAGGTATAAATTGTTTAAATGTTCAAATTCAAGGCTTACCCACATTTCTTGTTCACCTTGGCGAATGAGTTCTTCGCTAGACGCTCGTGCCTTTTCCCAAATAGCCCAGGTTATTGAGTCTAGAATTGCTGATTTACCGGATCCGTTAAAGCCTACCAGGCAAGCTACTTTGATTTCACTAAAATCAAGATTTGTATCAGCGTAACTCATAAAATTATGAAGTTTTAACGATTTTAAAATCAAGGTATTATCCTTACCACTAGTATAGATACTATAAATTATAGCAAAAAGTATTATTATTTATATGTTTGCAATGAATTTCTCGGATAATTTTATTGCTTATTAATAAATTTAAATATTTATTCTTAGGGAATTATTATTTTTTGTTATTTTGAAAAGGTACATTGATGATTAACATTCTTTTTAAGAATCGCTTGACAAAATAATTATTTTTAAAATAATAAAACGTTTATTTTTAAAATAATAAATTTTTAATTACTTAATGATACCACTAAGTACAAAGCAAGATACAGGCTGGATTGTAGGCGTTTAACTCTTTTATTCGATTTCTAGAGTGACTGGAGTATGATCCGAAGGCCGATCATTTTTACGAGGTTCTTTATCAATATATATATCAATTAAGTTTTTGTATATATTTTTTGTACCTAGGATTAAATCAATACGATAACCTAAATTTCTCTTGAATGAAAAATTACGGTAATCCCACCAGGAAAATTCACTGCTTTCTTTATGTTGTTCTCGGAATAAATCGATAAAGCCCCATTGCAAAATTTCTTCATACATTGATCTTTCGGCTGTGCTAGTCATTATGGAATCGCTTGTTTTATTTGGATCAAATACATCAAGATCTCCTGGAGCAATATTAAAATCACCTAACAAAATGATACTCTCATCATGGTTATGATTTTTATTCAGATAAGCTTGAAGTTGGCTTAACCACTCCATTTTATAGATGTATTTCTCACTGTCTATTTCTTGCCCGTTAGGAATATATACGTTAATAATTGTTGTATTTTTGTTTTCTTTATTGTTGAAATTTGCCGCTAAAAATCTCTTTGATTCCGTTTGAGGATATTGAGTAAGAGAATTACTCGTAAATTCTAATTTGTCTTTGCTGATTATAGCGACACCATTATAGGTTTTTTCACCACTATATATACAATGATAGTTCAAGTCAGTGAATGCCTTAACGGGAAATTTTTCATTGGTTGTTTTGGTTTCCTGCAAGCATAATATATCAATATTTTTTGCGGTGATATAGTTTAAAACCTGATCTAGTCTTACGGTTAGTGAATTAACGTTCCAAGTTGTTATTAGCATTATTTATTACTCTATTTAGTAAGTTGTCTTATAACATAAATTTAGCACATTGCAATAGGCTGATATATAGCTTTGTATATCTTTTACTTATCTGTTTTTCCTTATTTTCCCTAAATCTTTTTGTATTCAAGCAAGGAAGCTGGTTTTGCGAACATAAAATTAATTTGATCAAAAAACAGCAAAAAAACACCAATTATTGCTATTTTAGGGCTTTACTTAAATACTAAAAAGGTGTAAATTAAATATCGACTGGTGGGTAATTTTATTACTAACTTGTTTATAAGTGATAATCAATAGAGTGGTTTTGTAAATATCAAATACAAAGCATTGTTGATGGCTTAATAGTTTTTTACAATTATGAGCCGACTAAACTGTAAATAAAAATTCCGCACCAACTTATCTTTACCGCTTATACACTTAGAGGAGAATATAATTTAAATGCCTAAAAAAGTACTAATAGCCCTTCCACCAGCGATGCTTGAACAAGTTGATTATATAGCCCAATATGAACATAGAACTAGATCTGATTTGATAAGAGAAGCATTAAGACGTTATCTGGATAATTTCAAACGTACCAAGCCAGCTCAAGCTAATTTTTCAGTAACCACACTTGAAACATGTGAAACCATGGGTAATACTTTATCCTAGTATGATACCTGATACTTTAAATTAATAAACTTTAAAAATGGTCGTATATTAATAAAACGACCATTTTTTATACTAAATTTTGAACTATGATTGCAAATAATTTAAATAATGAAATAAGTGATATTATAAACGAATTGATTGATATCCTGTTGGATATGCAGGAGGCTGTTTCCTTAAATCAAAAGACTACTTTAGAAGACAAAGAAATTGTGGCAATATTTTATAGCATGAGTTGTCAAATTTCGCAACTTTTAACTATATGCTTTAATGCTATTTTGAAAAACGAGTCTTTGTTAATTAGTAATGACTTGAAATTGATTAATAATATAATAAATAGTATTAAACCAGAATTAGATAAATACCGTAAAACCATTAATTTTAATTATCAGTTTTATGAACAATATTTTGCCTATAATTTTCTCATCAATATTAAGTATCAATTCACGTGGCTTAACGACTTGCGCGATATAGTGCGTAGATATAACGTGGATATAGATTTGACCGATTGTTAATATTTGTGATACTAACAGTGGTGATGGTCAATTTTATACTTATATATTTTAAGGATCGCTAAAAAAGAAACCTTTTAAATATTAGTATTATAATTTAAGCAAATAAATTTGATTGATTAAAAAATAGAGACACCTTAATTTAAAGGTATTTCTATTCCCAATGAGTTATAATTTACATTAACCTGATTTATTGGAGCGCTTTAATTAATCTTAAAGCTTTAAGAGCCTTGCGTTTAACTTCATGATTTTTGTCCTGGCTGGCTATTTCGAGATTTGTAAGTAGTTCTGGTTTATTGATTTTTAATTTGCGGATGATTTTGCCAAAGGCTTTTATGGCTTCTTGTTTAACCATAGCTGATTCGTCAAGCATTAATGGTGAAAGCGCTACTGCTAAATTTTCTTTAGGTGAGCTCATTCTTTCAATTGTTTTTATGGCTTCAAATCTTAACCAAATATCATTAGATTTTAAAAAATTTAGAATGGCGTCTTGGTGTGAAAAGGTCTGATTGGGTTTTTCCTGAAACCAGCGTAAGGCTGCTAACTGAATGTATATATTGTCGCTTTTTAAAGCTTTTAAAAATAATGAGGCTGGAGCATTATGATATTGAATTGGTAGACCTAGCCGAAAAGCTTTTGCTTCAAAGCCAGGATAATCGGACTGGGTAATTGTATCAATAATAAATTCGGATAAATGTTCTAGGGTTTGCATAATGTTTAATGATACCTTGCTTGAGCTTGAGAGATATTTTAGTGATTTGACCAATTATAGTTTTGATTATAAGGGCTGGTATTATTTTGGCTTGGTGAGGTGCCAGGATTATTAAATTGAAACATATTTGGTTGTGGATTATTAGGTTGATTATGAGAATTTTGCTGTAAGGGAGCTAGCATATTGTTAATACTGTTAAATAAATTATTATTGGGATTGTTGGAATTATTAGGGTAGCTAGGGTTATTTTCTTGAGCTATATTACTTTTACTAACATAGCCCCGAAAAACCAATTTATTTAAAAACTCACCGTGGCTAGTATAATTGACGCTAGCTGTTTCAACGTAGAGTTGTTGTGCGTTAATTTTTTTAAATTTTAAGACAGTTTCACTGAAATTTTTGTTTATTTTTCTGGTAGTAGGATTTTGCGAACTGCCCGATACTATTAAATCCTGTTCAATAATGTTAGATGATAAAATTTTTACGGTATTGCTAATTAAAGAATTTTCTAAAATATTTCCCGATACACCAGTAATATTTTGGGCATTGCCTAGGATAACATCAAGATAATTAGGCATTTGATTCAGCATCGATGACATTTGTTGCATTAGTTGGTTATTGGCTCCAGGATAATTACCTAGGGCTTTAAGTCCTTGAAATTCACTTTTCTGCGCCAGATAAGTTTCACTAAAAGGAATTAAAAAATGAATAGTTGCTGGTTTTAAAGTAATTTTATGATTACTTTTATAAAAATCAAAACTGACACTGCCTTGCATATTTATTTTTAACACTTTTTTGGTATTAGTAGCTTCGGCGTTATCAATTTCATAATACTTTGGACTGACCACATTTTGGTAAACAGCTAGATTGCCGCTCCAGGTTCCTACAAAATCACTGGGATAGGATGTTTTTTGGGCGCTAGCTTTTAAAGTAGCTTCTTGGTCAGAATCTAAACTAGGTTTAAGTTTTAAAAACTGGCTGGGTAATTTGGGACTGGCTTGGGTAACTACTTCTTCAAGTCGACCATAAAGTTTTAGCGGTGTTTTAGATGTTGTTGGTGAATTATCTGGTTGTGGAGTTAATGATTTTTGTCCTAAGGCAATTGAAAAATCCGGTAAAATAATTAACAGTAAAAGGCTCTTTATAACAAAATTTTGCCAAATTTTGCTAAATTTACATCTATATATAGTTGTTGATGGTATATTTAAAAAGTTCAAAACATTACCTTAGAAAGCATTGATTATTGCCTATTATAAATATTTAATTTTATCATAACATGGAAAAAAAATTAAATTCAATATTAATTATTATGGGTGTAGCTGGTTGTGGTAAAACCGTTATCGGTAAAATGCTTGCTAATTCATTAAATTATCTTTTTGTCGATGCTGATGAATTTCATAGCCACGAGCATAAAGCTAAAATGAGTGCTGGAATTTCATTAACCGATAGCGATCGTAAAATTTGGTTGAATTTTTTGCATGAGGAAATAACTAAATGGCAATCAAATGGGCTCAAAGTAGTTTTGGCCTGTTCAGCCTTAAAAGAAAGTTATCGGATTAATTTGGCTCAAGATGGTGATGTTCATTTTATCTATTTAAAAGGAAGCAAGGAATTAATCAGCCAGCGTTTAAAATTGCGTCAAGGTCATTTTGTTGATCAACGGCTTTTGGACAGTCAGTTTGATACATTGGAAGAGCCTCGTAATGCTACGACTGTTGCTATTGACAATAGTCCTGAATCGATTGTAAAGTTCATTCTGCAAGTGATTATGTAATGAAATTGTCTCCCTTGAGATGTAAAGAAGGTTGAATTTATCCTTTTACGATTTTAAATTAATATTCTATACTTATTTTAAGGTATAAAAGTTACTGATTAAACCCAACTCTTTATTATTATTTTAATGTCGCCAGTTCTAATTCAAAACATCTTATTTCTTATAGTAATTATTATCGTTATATGTGTAATTGCTATGGGTTGTATTTTATACGATCAGTGGAAAGTTTTAAAAAGTACTAGTTCTGAAAATAAAGTCCTTAAATCTAAATTAGAGTCTGCTAAAGCAGAATTAGAACATTTATCCAAATTAGATATTGAAAGCGGTACATTAAATTTAATTGGAATCAATGAAATCTATGAATTAGAAATCAAGAAAAAACTTAACACTAGCCAGCCGATGTCAGCTGTTATTATTCATATTGATAATTTGACCATTGATTCCGTTACGGCTGTCTCTAATTCGGGTCTGGTTTTAAAAGAAATCGCCAAAAAAATTAAACATATTTTACGACCCCAGGACTCGCTGGGCAGGATTGGTATTGCTGACTTCTTTATTCTTTTACCAGATACGCAATTGGCTTTTGCGATAAAAGTCGGTGAGCGAATTAGACAATCCTTGTCGCAGGCTAATTTTGGCTTTTTTAAAGATGGCTTTACGTTAACGTCGTCAATTGGGGTTATTGCTATTGAAGATGATTTCACTTTTGAATATATCTTAACCCAGGGCAATAAGGCCGTTACGCGCTCAAAAATAACTGGTGGTGATAAAGTCGCCATAGCTGGTAATACTTACCTGCTAGAAAACATTGATAATGCCAATGATGCTATTGATACTATTTGTGATGGTGATAGTGTACGAACGCTATTTCAAAAAATCGTAGATTTTAAGACGAATTCCATTTATGGTTATGAAATTTATGCCCGTGGCCCTGTTGGAAGTTTTGAAAGCCCGGATGATTTTTTTCAATTAAGTGCTGAATACAATGTATTAACGAAAGTCGATTTAATCTGCTTACGTGCCTGTATTGAAGCTGTACGTAAAATTCATGGCAGTATCAGATTTCATATTAATTTATTTCCGGCTACATTAATAAGATGTGAACCAAGTCTGATTTTAAACCCATTAATTTATAGTGGTACTAGCCATAATTTCTGTATTGAGCTGAGTCAGAAAAAATTTATTACTGAAGAACTTATTTTATTAAAAGAAAAAATTCAATTAGTTAAACAAAGTGGTGTTTTTGTGGCAATTGATGATTTGGGTCTAGATAATGAGTCGATGCAAAGAATATTGATTTTGGAACCCGATATTATAAAATTAGATAGGATCTATACTAATGAAGTGGCTAAAAATGTCATGAAAAAACGTTTTATAACTAGACTGGTCAATGTCTCTAAGTCGTTAGGATCTGAAGTTATCGCTGAGGGCGTTGAAGCTTACGAAGATAAAGATGCTTTAATTAATTTGGGTATCAAATTAGGTCAAGGTTATTTGTTTGGCAAACCAATTGAAGTCTTGCCGGAAGAAAAATAAAATATTGGCTACAATTTTACCAATTATCAGTGACTATGGTTAAATCAGACTTAATATTTGTTTTAAAGGGATATTTTAATTAATTCTTCTTTAGCTTTTAAATCGCCAGCCTGAGAAGCTTTTTCTAACCAGGTTTTAGCTTCAGCTTTATCTTTAGTGGTGCCAACACCATTTAAATACATCATAGCTAAATTATATTGAGCATTAACCAAATTGTTATTGGCAGCTTTGGTCATTAGCGTAAAAGCTTGATTTTCATCTTTAGTAACACCATTGCCATCAACATACATTAAAGCTAAATTATATTGAGCTTCGCTGTAATTCCCTTGTGCAGCTTTTTCAAGCCAGGTAGCAGCTTTAGCTGGATCGGCTTTGTCGGCAGTGTTGCCTTCAAGATACATAATACCTAAGTTGTACTGAGCTTCGGCATAGCCTTTATTGGCCAATTCTTTAAAAAGTTCCTTGGCTTTGGCTTTATCTGCTGTTACACCTTCACCATCTAAATACATTAAAGCCAGATTATAGCTAGCATCTTCGTTGCCGTTTTTAGAGGCCTTTTCAAACCAGTTGAAAGCTTCGGTGTCATTTACACTCGTACCAATTCCGGAAAGATAAAATATACCCAGATTATATTGAGCTTCAGGCATATTCTGATTAGCTGCCATTGTAAAATAACTTAAGGCTTTGGCATCGTCTTTACTTATACCTTCACCTTGAGAATACATCATGGCTAGGTTATATTGAGCTGCTGCATTGCCACTTTTGGCTGCAGACTTGTAATAGGTTTGAGCTTTGTTGAAATCTTGAGGAACACCTTCGCCATTTTCATACATTAAGCCCAGATTATATTGAGCCGTTGGGTTAGTGTCAGCTTTTTCAAATAAGCTTTTGGCTGTTGCATAATCTTTTTTGTTAATTGCATCGAGAGCCATTTGGATATTATTGTTATCAGCCAAGGCGATGTTAGTACTTAACAATAAAAGTCCTGATAGTAATGATAAAGATTTATTTAACTTCATAACAAGTTCTCCGCAAAATTTATACAACAAGCACTAATTTTATTAATAGTATTAGGTCAAGTAAAAAAAAATTATATTATTTTAATATTCTACGATTGAGTTTAATAGTATAAGTTAATAATGTTGTGTAAAATCATTTCTTTGAATTGAGGTATTTTGATGATGTTGAATTATAAAAATATATTATTTAGCTTGAGCGTTGTGCTTGTTTCAACGGCAAATATAAATGCTTATTGTTTACCAGCTTTTTTACAAGGTTATTTATCTAATAATCGTGCTAGTACCACAACAACTAAGGCCGCATCGCCAACTTCTGTTAAATTAAATTCTTGGGCTTCTAAACACCCTGTAGAAAAGAAAGCAGCTATTGACGGAGCGGTTGGTGCAGCTGCTGGAGGCGTTGTTGGGCTGATTAGTCATCGAGGTTTATTGCATGGTGCTTTAATGGGTGCTGGATCTGGAGCTGGAATTGGCTTGGCTACTTCAAGTAAATATTTACAACAGCACAAATTAGAAAAAGATGCTGCTGTGGTAGGAATTGGTGGACTAGGTCTGTGGTTGGCTAGTAAAAAAGGTCATGGCTTACTCTAAACCAGTTTCTTACATGTTGACTTATTACTGGATTTGGCGCTAGCTTACTAACTTTTATTTTATATATAGATCGGAATTTTCCCAAAGTAAAATTTTATTAGCTAAATGCTTTGTGCTATCAATTAATTTAGCATTGGGAATGTCAGTATTATCTACTTTGTTTTGAGCCCAATCACTGCCAAGTTCTTTCGCTTCGTGTCTAGCTAAAAGTCTTGGAATAATGGTTACTAAATCAACATCAATGTACCAGATTTCGTTAATGAAATGGGCTACCTGTGACCAGACGTCATCCTGAAGTAATAAGTAATTACCTTCAACAATTATTAATGAATGATTTGGTTCAATGGTCAAATTATCTTCTTGAACCTTTTCTTTTTGGCGGTTAAATGTTGGCGCCATGACAATTTGATCTTTAACAAAATTTAGTTCTTGTAATTTGTTTAAAAAATCATTTTTCTTAAAAGTTTCTGGACAACCTTTTATTTCAAATAGATTATTTTTTTTTAATTCTTGATCTGACATATGAAAACCATCCATATGTAAGATTTCTACATATCGAGTTTTAGCAACATCATTTAAAGCCGTTTTAATTTTTTCAGCAATAAAACTTTTTCCAGATCCAGGTGGACCGGTTATGCCAACAATATAGCGCTCATTTTCGCCTAAATTTAAATTTTGTAAGTAGTCAATAACTAATTGCATTTTTCTCTATTCATAAAAATTAAAGCAGTATTTTGTTTACATAGCTTTTAGGAATATTTTAATTATCACTAAAGTAATTATAATATAAGGAAAAGTACATAGTAGTAATCAATATTAAAATTTATTTATTAATTTATTAAGACATGTCTAATTTAATCGTATCCGGACTTAATTACAATTTTGCATCTTTATCCATTCGAGAGCAGTTTTCGATTCCTAAGTCATGTGTCAATTATGCTTTAGAGGCTTTAAAACAGTCCCCGAATATCAGTGAAGCCGTTTTGCTTTCAACTTGTAATCGTACTGAGGTTTATGCGGTAGCCGAAAATGTCAATAAAGGTTTTGGCGATTTAACCAAGTTCTTTAATATGGTTCAGACTGTGTCTGGACATAGTGCTCTTGATCCTGAATTTAAATTAATCAGAGAAGATGTTGTTTTACATTTATTAAGAGTGGCATCTGGTCTTGATAGTATGGTTTTAGGTGAAGGGCAAATAATGTCTCAGCTAAAAGATGCTCATCAGGCTGCGTTGCAAGTTAAAGCTTGTGGTCGTGATTTGGACTATGTCTTTAAATTGGCTTTAGAATGTGGTAAACAAGTAAGATCATCTACTAACTTAGCTAAAGGCGCAGTGTCTGTAGCCAGTGTAGCTGTTGAGCTTGCTCGAGAGCAGTTTAAGGATTTAAATAATAAAAATATTCTGATAATTGGTGCTGGAGCAATGGCTCAAACTTGTTTGAAACTGTTATATTCAGCAACTAAAAATACTAAAATCCAATTACTCAATCGCAATCGTGAAAATGCCGAAAAATTAGTTGCTAGTTTTAATCTTCTTGCGCACAATGTTACCGTTGCTGATTTTGAAGATCGTGATAATTTAGCAGCTAATGCTGATTTGGTGATTATGGCTACTGGAGCTTCACAATATCTTTTAAACGCTAAAATTTGGCTGGAAAAAAAACTGAACTCTATTAAAAAGGCTAAACAGATTTTTATTGATCTTTCGGTTCCGCGTAATATTGATCCTGATCTTAAACAGGTAGCCGGAATCAGCCTTTATTTTATTGATGATTTGGTATCAATTGTGGATAAAAACTTGGCCAGTCGTGAAGAGTTAATTGCCCAGGTAGAATTAATCATTGCTTGTTATATGAAAGAGTTTATAAATTGGCAGTTGACTAAAGCGATAATTCCTACTATAACAAAACTAAAAATAAAAATGGAAGAAAAGCGAATTAAAGAAATTAAAAAAATTAAAGCTATTGCTCTTCAAACTCATTCTATTGATTCAGTTAATATGAATGAACAAATAACTAAGTCATTGATTAACACAATTTTGCATGAACCAATAACTCACTTAAAATCCATTACATCGCATGAATCGTTAATTCAGGAGACATCCTCTTTGTGTCGGTTGTTCTCTTTAGATTCATTAAACCGTAAACCGTAGATATAAGCAAATGCACTTTAAAGTAGGTAGTCGCGCCAGTTTATTAGCTCTCAAGCAAACTAATTTTGTTATTGATGAGCTTAATAAAGTCTATCCTAATTTTACCTATGAAATTGTAAATATTACTTCTACTGGTGACAAAAACCAAAATGCGTCAATTAGTGGTATTGGTATTGAAGGCGTATTCGTAAAAGAATTAGAAGATGCACTGATTAAACAAGATGTTGATTTTGTGGTTCACTCCCTTAAAGACATGCCGACGCTTATAAATAATGAATTTGAATTGGTTAGTGTGTTAAACCGAGTAGATAAGCGAGATGTTTTGGTTTCCCAAAATCATACATCATTCAATGACCTTAAACCCGGCAGTGTTATTGGCACTGCCAGTATTCGACGAACCTGCCAGCTAAAAGCACTTAGATCCGATTTGATTTATAAAAGTATTAGAGGTAATTTACCGACGCGCTTAAAAAAGCTTGACGAAGGTTATTGTGATGCTTTAATTATTGCTGCAGCAGGTTTGGAAAGACTTAATCTGACTAATAAAATAACACAATATTTTGAATTTGAATTATTAACGCCTCCAGCTGGCCAAGGTGCTTTAGCTGTAGAATGTTTAGCTAATAATTTTGAAGTTAAAGCATTTTTGAAACCAATTGACAATGAGTTGGCTCGAGCCCAGATAACTAGTGAACGGGTGTTGTTAGCTAAACTGGGTGGTGGTTGCTCGTATCCGATTGGAGCTGTTTCCTGGATTGATCATGAGCAAAAGTTACATTTACTTGGTTGTGTTGCTAGTCTTGATGGAAATAGTATTTTAAGGTATACTGCTAGTCTGGAAATAAATCAGGCGCTTGAATTAGGTAATTTAGTGGCAATTAAATTAATTGAAGCTGGCGCTTTAAAATTACTTGGTCGTGGATTAAATTCAATTTCTAATTAATAATGACTCAGCACATTAAAGTCTTAGTAACTAGGGATTTAAAGCAGTCAGATGATTTTAAAGCCAAATTGGAAAATTCAGGTTATCTGGTTTATGAATTTCCCGTGATCGAGATTGCTAAAACAGATAATTTAGCTGATCTAGACTTAGCAATTGAGCAAATTCGTGATTATGACTGGTTGATTTTTACTTCAGTAAATGCAGCCCAAATTTTTTATGATCGATGTTTAGAAATTTATCATAATACCAGTAAATTACAACAAATTAAAATTGCGGTTATTGGTCCCAAGTCAAAGAGTTATCTTATGGAGCGTAATATTAACGTTCAATTTATGCCAATAACTTATATCGCCGAATGTTTTGTCGAAGAATTCCCGCATTACCCTAAGCTTAAAGGTTTAAAAATATTATTTCCCCGAGCTAGTCATGGACGTGACTATATTATTGAAAAATTTACTCATGCTGGGGCTTGCGTAAACATGCTTAAAATATATCAGAGTATATTGCCTAAAGATTTAACGCAAAAAGCTAATGAACTTAAAGCATTTTTACAAGATGAAAATATTAAGATTATTACTTTGTTAAGTGCGCAAACAGTTCAAAATTTTAGCAGTATATATAAAATCGCCAGATTGGATATACCTAATTTGGTTTTAGCCTGTATTGGGCCTGAAACTTTAAAAATGGCCAGGCAGAATTTTCCGCAAGCTTCTTATCTTATGCCGACAAATTATACTTTAGCTGAACTTGTTAAAGCAATAAACGATTATGTTAAAGCTTGTAAGTAGAATTTATGTAATATAATTAATTTTACTGATAGTTGTCAGACTTTAAATTATTTTTCTGTAAGTACTTTGCATTAAAATTTATTGGTTGATTTAGAGATTTATTTGTTTAAAGTGAAATGCTGAGAAGATTTAATGGAATTAAATTTACATGGACTGGTAAAATTTCAGAGCATTGCGGTTGTTAAGCTTGATGTTGAAATTTATTTATTGACTAATCAAGATTCGCCAATGGAATTACTTGGTACTGTAAAAACTAATCTCCAAGGCCAGTTTAATTTTATACTTAAACCAGGATTTTATCGTCTTAAAATTTGTCCTAAATTTGAAACTCGTTTAATACCTATGTTATCTGAAGTGTTTGAATTAGATAATGATTCTTATTTTGAATTTAGTTTAAGCTCTGGTTTTTATATTACGGGTAAAATCTGTGAAGGTAATAACCAACAGCAATTATTAATTTATAGTGAAAATAGTAAATTGTTGACTCAGGAGATTAGACTTCAGGAAAATGGGGACTTTAAGACAGTTTTGGGTCCAGGTAATTATCATTTGGTCTTAAGACAGGGTAGTTATACTGGTTATTTAAAGCCGATGTTGACTGTTCAAGAAGATACTCAATATATCAATAATGCATTTAATATCCTCAAGTATAATTTTAAGATAGTTAATTTGACTAATCAAAATAAATTTTCGAGTTTTCGTGTTTTTATAATTCCTCAAAATATGGTTGAATATTTAACTAATGAAATTCTTAATATTAATCAGGAATATATTGTTAATTCTCCATTTTCATTATTTTTAGAACCACAAAAAAATTATTTTTTAAAATTGATTTATCCTGATTTTTACTATATTTATCATTTAAAATTAAATGAAGTAAAGCCTCACTTAGAACATGAAATTGATATTGCTAAATTAATTGCTATTAAATCGGACAATTTAAAACCCGATGCTACGCTTAAAATCAGATTAATGAACGCTAGTAATGAATTAATTAAAAATGTGGCTGTATTTTATTTTTTATATAATAAAGAAAATAAAAATCAATTAGAAGAGTTAATCAGCGAGGCTTTAATTTCAAACCATTATGGCTTAACCAATAGCGACGGTGAATTAGCTTTAAATCTTGAAGCACAAATATATGGATTTTATATTTATCCGTTTTTAGAAGAAAATTTACGACCGAAATTTATTCAACAGCTTTCGGTTAATGGCAGTATGACTAAAACTCTTCGACTTGAAATAAAAGCATGAAGTTAGTAATTACTTAGTGTTAGTCTGGTCTCAATATATTAATATAGTTATAGTATTTAAATTAAAGGAGTAAAATAATGGTTATTTCACCTGAAACAATCAAATTACAGGATTGTAAACTAAGACAAGAACCTAAATCAATATTGATGTGTGGTTGTGATTATTTTGATGTTATTGATTCGAAAAATCCCTTTATGAATCCTAATATCAATAAAGTTGATATTAATTTAGCTAAACATCAATGGCAAGAGCTTTATAAGCTGTTAACTGTTTTAGGTATTAAAGTATTTGTGCTTGATGCGGTAGCAAATCTCGAGGATATGGTGTTTACTGCGAATCAAGTGTTAGTTGGTAATAATGCTTCTTTAGGTAATTATGTAGTAGCGGCAAATATGAAATATGAATCACGAAATCGGGAAATCCCCTATTTTGTTCAATGGTTTAAGGCGCATAATTATAAGATTTTAAATGAACACTATGCCAATGAAAGTGTTGATTGTATTTTTGAAGGACACGGTGATGCATTATGGCATCCAAATCACGAACTTTTATGGGTTGGCTTCGGATACCGCAGTACGAAAAAGGCTATTGCTAAAGTGCCTGAATTAATTCAGGCACCAGTTATTACCCTTGAATTAGTTGATGCTAATTTTTATCATTTGGATACTTGTTTTTTTCCAATTGACGAAAACACCTTAATGTATTATCCCGAGGCTTTTTCGAAAAAAACCAATGATATTATTTGTCAATACTTTAAAAATTTAGTTGTTGTTTCTCGAAAAGAAGCTTTGAATTTTGCTTGTAATTCAATTGTGTTTAATGATACTATCATTATTCAAAGTGGTAATAATAATACAGTTGATGCTTTACAGAAATTAGGCTATAAAACTGCAGGCATAGATGTTGGCGAGTTTATGAAATCTGGTGGTGGAATAAGCTGTTTAACGCTATGGGTTTATTAAATTTAAGATTAGCCTTAATACAGCTTTGATTGTGAATCAAAGCTGTTAGTGACACCTTTAATTAAACTTAATAAATTCATAAATATATTGAAAATTAATTTTATGAGTTTGTTCATTTTATCATGATTTAAGCTGTTTTTATAGATTTTAATTGTCTAAAATTACCTACAGAGTTTTAGAAATTATGTCATAATTATTATATAGGGGATATTAAAAGTTAGGGAGAATCAAGGTTATGAATAAAATTAAATCAAAAAATCTGAAACAAAATAAAAAAAATAAAATTGCTGAAATTAAAATCGAATCTGTAAGTATTGCTGAAACGCAGCTAGAAGCAGTAGCCGAAGCCGAACCAGAAGCAGTAGCCGAAGCCGAACCAGAAGCAGTAGCCGAAGCCGAACCAGAAGCAGTAGCCGAAGCCGAACCAGAAGCAGTAGCCGAAGCCGAACCAGAAGCAGTAGCCGAAGCCGAACCAGAAGCAGTAGCCGAAGCTGAAACCGAAGCAGTAGCCGAAGCCGAAACCGAAGCAGTAGCCGAAGCCGAAACCGAAGCAGTAGCCGAAGCTGAAACCGAAGCAGTAGCCGAAGCCGAAACCGAAGCAGTAGCCGAAGCCGAAGCTGAACCAGAAGCAGTAGCCGAAACCGAAGCT
>JAKAZS010000110.1 GCA_021815785.1 bacterium | reverse complement strand
TTAATTTTCGCATTGGCATCGTTTTTCGCTTTGGCATCGTTTTTCGCGTCAGTATCGGTTTTTGCGTCAGCATCGGTTTTCGCGTCAGCATCGTTTTTCGCGTCAGTATCGGTTTTTGCGTCAGCAGCCTTATCACTATCTAATGATTTATCTTTAACCGACTCTTTAGACAACAAAGATTTTTCATCAGTAGATTTCTTAAGTTTAACCATATCCTCGGATCGAATTTCTGGTATCACGTTTAACCTACGAGTGATAAAAGCTAACCCAGCCAAATTGCCTTTGGTAGGATCAGTAAGGCCAATTGTCGCTACAATCAATTCATTACGATTATCATTATTTGCGTTCATGATTCGTTCCAGCTTTGAGCCCAAAACCGGACGCCAACTATCAACTGGAGGACCTTGAGGATATTTTAAGGGCTCACTGGTTATCGATCCAACAGCGCCAATATTTGGCGGCAAAGATACTAGATTTAGTTTAGCTGAATAAGGAGATCCAGATTTTACCTGTTCAGGAGCAGTAAATTCAGTATTTAAAAGCTTTGCAATTCCAAAAGAAACTTTAACTTCTTCATAGTTATTACGATCTCCAATAATTTTCCAAATTTTGCCAGTGCGTTTAATATATAAAGCGCCTTCGGATTTAGAACTTAAAATTCCTTTACTGCCAAGACCCGGCATCTCTTTAGCCGTATGACCAATAGCTTTGTCTAAAGATTCTACAGTAGCAAAATCACCTTGCAGTCGGATTTCAAATATTTTGGAATTAGACTGAACATCTGGATAAGTTTTCCAAAAATCCTTAGTCAACTCAGTTATAGCAGCTTTATCTAAGCCATCGTTATTAACATAACTATCTGAATAATAATTCATAACTTCATTTAAATTATGATTATTCCATTCATCTTCAAGCTTAATTATGATATTTTTGATTTCATCTACATCTTTCTTATCATTAGTGGTATCAATATTGGTTTTATCATCAATAATATTCTCACTAGTAAGCCCACTTTTAATAACTGAATTATTTAAAGAGTTAACTGGTTTATCTTGAGCCATAACCTGACAATGAAAACTACTTGTCAGAAAACCTACCCAAAACATTATTATCAGTTTTAAATTAAATCTATTTTTCATAAAATTCCTAGTTTATGTAAATTATACCGCGACCAAAAGCTCATTCATTTTATTAACTGTTTCCTTGATAGCTGTTGCTGACTTCTTTAGATCAGCCATTTCATTATCAGCCAATTCCAATTCAACGATTTTTTTAACTCCATTAGCTCCAAGGATACAAGGTAAGCCAATATATAAATCTTTAAGCCCGTACTCGCCATTTGGACACACACTTGCCGCCATTAAACGATTTTGATCTCTTAATAAAGCTTCAACCATAAAGGCCACACTGGCACCAGGAGCATAAAAAGCCGATCCGGTTTTAAGCAGGCTTACAATTTCAGCCCCACCATCTTGAGTTCGTTTAATTAATTTAGTTAAAGTATCTTTATCAATTAAATTTAATAAAGGAATACCTGCCACACTAGCTAAAGAAGTAACGGGTACCATAAGATCTCCATGTCCACCTAAAACCATAGCTCTAACGTCTTTAACACTGACTTTTAATTCCATGGCAATAAAAGTTTCGAACCTGGCGCTGTCAAGAACACCTGCCATTCCTATCACACGTTGTGAAGGAAGTTTAGTAGTTTTTAGAACTAATTGAGTCATAACATCTAGTGGGTTAGTGACCACGACAAATATCGCATTTGGTGAGTATTTGTGGGCTTCCTTAATTGAGGACTGAACAATATTAGCGTTAGTTTTCAATAAGTCGTCTCTTGACATGCCTGGCTTACGAGCAATTCCAGCAGTCATAACAACAATATCAGCATCTTTAGTATCAACATAATTATTCGTACCGATAATACTACAATCATGGTTACTAGGCGAACCAGCTTGAAGTAAATCAAGTGCCTTACCCTGAGGTAAACCTTCGACAATATCAATTAAAACTACATCAGCTAATTGTCGATCGACAATATATTGACTAGCTGTAGCACCTACATTACCGGCACCAATTACCACAACTTTACTCATACATTTTCTCCTTTGCTTAAACGGCCAAAAACAGTTAACCGTAAATTCATTTTACATATCTATTAAACTTATCATGAATTAACCAAGTAATTAAAGAATTTAATGCATAAATTATGATATTTTAAATATTTTCTGTTACTTTAAAAAAATTATAATTTTTTTAGAACTATAATAGGAACAAATCATTAAAAACTTAAGTCTTTATTAAATAATTCTCATTGTCTATTGACTCTTTACTAATTCATTAACATGACATTAATATCCTAAATACAAACAGCATTATGATAAATCATCTAAATAGAAGTAATACTTGCCAATCGTGCCTAGTTTTAAGCCTAGTCTTATATTTTGGTATAGGTGCTATTGGTCATAGTGAAAGCCTTCAAAAGGTAGATCCAAAATATGATGCCAGCATTGAAAAAAAGACCTTAAAAGGTGGCATACAAAAGTCACATTCACCAAACCCCTTACAAAGTTCGTTACTCCATAAAATTAATAAGCAGCCATTAACTGACTCATTGAGCAATGAAATGCTCCAAAATTCAGCCAGTCGATCAATTGGTGTTATTGGCGTTTTATTTCAATTACGCAAAGGCAATTTACCAATTATTAAATATGTTTTCCCCAATACCCCAGCCTCTAAAGCTGGTCTTCAAGTTGGAGACTATATTGTAGCCGTCGATGGTACACCTACGATTGATTTAGAAAGAGAAGAAATTTATGGTTCAATTATTGGGACGCCAAATACACCCGTTAATATTTCCTTAAAACGAGCCGATAGTTTTTTTGTAAAAAAACTAATGCGTATTGATGTCACTGATATACCTGATTATGCAACCAGAAGCAAATACTTACGGGAGTTATAAATTTTTTCATAATGAAACTGGCCTGCAATATATCCAAGTTTAACTGTGGCATTGATACAGCTATTGATTTAATTGCCAAGTATAATTTAAATGCTCTAGAAATGAATCTAGCCCCTTTTAAAACTACCGCCACTGATAAATTTACCACTAGTGAACAAAATTATTTTAAGCAAATTCGGGATAAAGCATTCGCCTACGATCTAAAGTTTTCTAGCGTGAATTTAGATTCTTGTCTTACTGATTTTAAGAAATCTAGTTATGACAATGAAATTAAAATGTTCAAAAAATTAACAAATGTTGCAAATATACTTGCTTGCAACAAAATTGGTATATATATAAACCCTAGCAACTCTTCTGACTGGAAAGAAATAATTATCAGCCATTTAAATATTTTAAACGACATAGCCTTACAGCAGGGAATAAAACTATTACTAAGATTATCAACGCCAGTTAATTATCGCAAATCTTCACTCTTTAACTGGAAAGTTATCGACACCTTAGACTGGCGAGACCTAATTGCAAATGTTCCAGGATTAAGCCTGTCATTTTCCCCAGCTGATTGTATTTGGCTGGGAATTAATTACTTAGATATCTTACCAGGAATAGTTTCAGCTATTGAAAATATTGAAGCCCATGACATAGAAATAAATCGCACAATTTTGAGCGACAATGGCTTATTTGGACCACTGTGGTGGCAATATCGTATGCCCGGCAAAGGACTTGTAGACTGGCGTCAATTGATCGAGGCTTTAAAACTTTATGAATACAAAGAAAATATTACAATTCAATTTGAAGATGACTTCATTGAAGACAGTGATACTGAATTTGAAAACAGCCTACATAACAGCGTTAAATTTTTAAAGCCATTAGTTAAATAATTATGAATTTGTTTTACTACCTACACAGTCACTGGGATCGCGAATGGTATTTACCTTTCGAATCATATCGTCTTAGTCTAATTGGCATGGTTAAAAATTTAATCAATAAAATTGAAAACCATGAATTAAATTTTTTTCTCCTCGACGGACAAACGATTATTCTTGAAGATATCCAAACTATCGAACCAACACTTTACCAAAGACTAACAGCCTTAATTAAAGCAAAAAAAATAGCTATAGGTCCCTGGTATATTTTAGGCGATCAAAGTTTAGTTTGTGGCGAAAGTATAATTCGTAATTTAGATCTTGGTCTTAAATTATGTGCACAATTAGGAAGTCAAAGTAATATAGGTTATTGCCCTGACACTTTTGGACATTGTGCCGACTTACCCAGAATTCTCAATTTATTTGGAATTCAAACGGCTATCGTCTGGCGTGGTGTCGGGTTTACGAATAATAAGCCCTATTTCATTTGGCAAAGTAAAGATAAAAGCCAAGTTTTAACTTATATTTTTGAACATGGTTATTATAATACGCTACTCCAGGAAAATGAAACTTTAACTAACTTAAATAAAGCCTTGTTTGATTTTTGTGAAAATGAAGATTTAACCTTAACTCAATCCTACATTAAAGAATTAGATGGCATATTCATACCTTTTGGTGGAGATCATTCATATTTAGCCAATAAGCTTAAAGACAAACTAGACTTACTAGAAATGCAGAACAAAAATTTAAATTTTGTCGAAACCCTTCCTGATCAATTTTTAAACCAACTAGAAGAATCACTTGATTTAAATAATGTTTATCAAATTCAAAGTGAATTAAGAAGTAATGAATTTGCCAAACAACGTAAACGAGCATATTTATTAACTGGTGTTCTTTCATCCAGGATGTATCTGAAAATATTAAATCGACAACTCGAAAATTATATATTTAACATTTTAGAACCACTATTCTTTATCCTGTACTTTAATTTTGGGATTGAATACCCCATAAATTTATTAAATTATCTAATTAAACTTTTACTGCAAAATCAGCCCCATGATAGTATTTGTGGCTGTTCAATTGATAAAGTTCATCGCGAAATGGTAACCCGTTATGACAAAGCACTTGATCTTAGCCTAGCCTTGAAGTTACAAGCGATTTCCCAGGTTATGAATTTAATCAATATTAATAATAAAACCAAATTATGGATTCAAGATCGCCAAGTTATTGATCTTGATTTTAAACCTAAATACATAACTTTTATCAACATTACACCTTTTGTGATTCAAAGCCCTCAACTCATTAAATTAGCACTATCTGACCCAAATATTCATAATTGTAAAAACTTCCAAATTGTATCTTGTGATAAACATTATTCACTGTTTACGAATGAAGGCTTAATTCCTGAATTTAAAGATAGTTATATTATTGAAGCCTATATTATGCCTGAACATCCTATTGCACAATATGCAACCAAATCATTTAAATTGCCGATATATCCAGATCCCAAATTTTCTTCCACAAACCAGGACATTCATAACGCAATAGTATCAACGAATTATTTAATCAGCAATGAATTTTACCAGATTAAAATTGATGAAAACAAAAATATTGAAGTTTTGGATATCTTAGCTAATAAAAGTTATATTTTAGGTCATTATTTTGAAGATGAAGTTGATGGCGGAGATAGTTATAATTTTGATCCATTACCTTATGTTCAAAAAAATCAATCTGAATTAATTAATTACACTAACTCTATAAGCGGTAATTTGGTTAATTCAATTAATTTAAATTATAAAATCAATATTTATGCAGGTATTAAAGATTTTAACCTACTCGATAGATCTATTGAAGATCCCGAATTAAGATGTATTGATACTATAATGGATAAAACTCTAGAACATGACATAAACACTACCATAACGCTAAAGAAAAACACTCCAATCATTTTTTTCGAAACAACTTTTTTAAACCAAAGCAAGGACCATCGTTTATCAGTAGTATTTAAGCTTAAGCATACTGTCACTGATTCTTTTGCACATAATCATTTTTCACTGATTAAAAGACAAGCTTACGATCCTTACGAGTCAAATAGCCCAGTTGAATTAGCTACAGAATCAACTCCAGATCGATATCCTAATGAAAAGTTTTTTATTGTTGACAATCAAATATTTTTCAACAAAGGGTTAACTGAATATGGGATTTATGAAAATTTAGCAAAAATCACTTTACTACGTGCCGTAACACGATTATCGGCCAAACGATTATTATCCAGAGGTGGTGGTGCTGGTCCACCATTAATTCTTAATGAAGCCAATTGCCTATTTCAACACAAATTAAACTATGCCTGGTCTAGTTTAACTAATTTAAACGACGATCAAAATATCAATAACGATACTAATTCATTTATTATTGAGGCCTATGAAAAAGCGAATCTTTTTGAAAATTCTTTAATTCACTGTTATGTTAATAAAGCAATTAACCAACCTTCATTAATTGACATTAGCAATGAATTTGTTATTATAACTGGTCAGCAATTTAGTTCTATCAATAAAAATAAATCTACATTTATAATCCGTTTTTTAAACTTAAGTAATACCAAACAAGAAACATTTATAACGGTCAATTTTAATATTCAATCAGTAACTAAAGTATTATTAAACGATAACATTGTTGAAGAATTATCCAATCGGTTAAATCATAATGACAGCTTTCAGTTAAAAATCACCTTTAATCCAGACGAATTAATAAACCTTAAATTTAAAGTTTAATTGTAACTATTCGGTGAATGGCTTCAAAAATGTCATACATTAATGTACAATTTGGGTCATTTAAAAAAAAGTTTGACAAAAAAGAACCTGGTTCGCTCGAAAAAGTGTAAGCTGGTTTGACAAGACTTGAAAGATTAACTTACAGAGCACTGGTTGAAGAAAAAATCACTATATCTAAAGCTAAAGAAATCTTAGGTAAGCCACTTTCTGAAATAAAAGAAGAACTTGTTTCCTGGATGGATAAGGAGTAGAATAGTTATTGATATTACTTGTAGATGCAAATGTTCTTATCGATTTAGCTCACGTAGAAAGCTTAAATGATTTATGCAAGTTAGGTAAATTAGAGATATTAGATATAGTTTTAGCTGAATGTAATTTACAGAATGAGTTCGCTTGATCGAAGAATACCTAAAACCGATGTCTTAAATTTAAGATTGAAACTCGAACTGAAGTAAGCCCTGTTTTTATATTAAATGCTTTCAGCAGTTTTTAAAGTTGCTACTCTGGCTATAGAACATGATTCTAAAAATACTTGTGCTTATTACAATCGTAGCAAAGTACGTAAAAAAATAGGGGGTTAAGTAGGCTCAACAAGTGGTTACAGTAAATATCTAGAGTTGTTGAAGTGATTAGAGTACCGAAAATGACCCCTTTAGGTACTCTGTGC
>JAKAZS010000109.1 GCA_021815785.1 bacterium | reverse complement strand
GTACTGGTGCAATTTTCATTGATAGCGATCCAAACCAAAACGATGTCAACAGTTTAAGCAAGTTATTTGCCCCTGGTTTGGCTGAAATTATCAATCAGACATCCATAAATATTGCATCACTTAGTGAAAAAGTAAAAGATAAAGGTATTTTACAAATTTTTGCTAAAATCAACTTTAATCACGAAAGTCCATTAAATAGTGATTTTGACATAACTAATGAAAATAACAGTCAGGAAAAAATCAATCTTCAGGATTTTGTGACCATGGATCTTCCATCCGATGCCTTTATTTTAAGTAAAAGTTCACTTGGCAATGATATTGAAGATGGGCTAGCACTTAATGTAATCAATCGCTCCTTATCATATGCCGGTGCGCGCAATCAACTATTTACACTTTGGTTTTTACCAAATTCAACTAAAAATTTATTATTATTAGAATTTTTTAAGGAAAAGTTATCCGGTCAAAGCACTTGTAAAGCTTATCAAACGTCCTTGAACACAGCAATTAAAGCAAATCCTCGGCCAAGTCATTGGGCAGCATTTAAATTTTTTGGCCAAATATTTTAAGGTTTAAAAAATATATTTCCTGTCTATAATAAAATTATGATGAAAAAAAATTTATTTATAAAACTATCCCTTATCCTCTTGCTAACAGCAAGTAATCTATCGCTTAACCTTCCATTTATCCCCTACCAGTCAGCTCAAGCAATAGAAACTGCCAATACTGCAAGTAGCCTTGATGCTATTCCTTTAGCCTCGTTTAGTTCTCAAGAAGTTGATCGTTTTCTCAATATCCAGGCTAATAGCTTAGCGGCAACAAGCGCAAAATTTCAAGCTTTTTTTAATTTTGCTAATTTACCAATTATCAATAAATTTATTGCTAATAATGACAATAAAATCAATTATTTTAGCAATAATAAATATCTAACCTTAAATGAATTACCAGCCAATTCAAGTTTATTTATTGATTATTATAATGCTAATTCCAATAACATTATAATTATCGACAATGATGAAGAAGTTGATAGAGCCACCAAAATTACCAAAACGATTGAATTCAAGGCTTTACCAACTGACGAAACCCGAACCAAAATAGTTACTGGCGCCACTTTTCCCGTGGTATTTATCAGTGAAATTTCCAGTAAATCTGCCAAAAAAGGCGATCCGATTGAAGCTCGCTTAAAATATGACCTTAAAATTGGCGACAAATTAATTGCCAAAAAAGGTGCCACCATCAATGGTCATATTAATTATGTCTTAAAAGCCCGATCGCAAATGGTATCGGCTCTTTCCAAAGCAAGATGGGGTAGAACTTCAGGTTGTCTTGGCGTTGCCTTTGATGATTTGATTAATATAAACGGTGAACATGTTCCGTTAGTTGCTACACCGGCTCGCTGTGCTTTAGTTATAAACAACAAAGCTGAAGGTCGATTACTAGGTATAAATCATAACGGTCAAATAGCTGGCCCACTCTCACAACAACTTAAAGCTCAAGCCATTAAAATTGGTATTAACGCAGCTTTGGCTCCAGCTGGTGTATTTAGTTTTGGTGCCGTACCGGCAATTCTCGGTATAATTGGTGCAGCAAATCCATCAATAGTTTTTGCTAAACCAATTGGTTTAAATGTTCGCCATCGCAGACTTAAGGGTTTTGCCTGGGGTGTATTAGCTGGTGTACCTGGCAGTTTTCTAATTGAAGACACGGTAATTAAAGGTCAAGAAGCAATAATTAAACCAGGTGACGAACTTTTAGCTGAATTCAAACAAGAATTCTCTGGTCAACCAAGTTCTGAAGCCGACTATACAAGTGGATCTGGCAAAGTTCATGGTGAAGTTTTACCAGCTAAGAAAAAAGCGGTTAAATAATTTTAGCTTATTCATTACCAAATCGGCATAAACAATTAAATTAATTAGGTCGCTAAATTTGAAAAAAATTTAGCGACCTTTAAAGAAGAGAATTAACAGGCCTAAACTTCCGATAACAATATTGGGCATCCAAGCAGCAAGCATCGGATCAATTCGACCAGCTTCGCCTAAAGCTCCAGAACTGGATTGTAAAACATAATATAAAAATACAATTACCGCACTATAAATTAAACCAATGTTACTTCTCGATCTTCGACCTAATAAGCCTAAAGGCGCTCCGGCTAAAGCTACAACCAGACAAGCTAATGGCTGAGTAATCTTTTGATATAAATGAACGAGTAAATCATTAGAAACGGAATTTGAAGCCTTAAGCAAATTAATATAATGATAAAGTTCCAACATATTCATTTCTTTTGGCTCAACCTTACCTTCATCTAAAAGTTTCTGGGCATTTTGGACACCAGGCAATGTTAAACTATCAAATTTTAATATTTTAGTTACATCACTAGTCCCTGATATAACATAAGTTCTTCCACGTCTTAAAATCCATTCACCATGATGCCAAATACCATCATGAGCGGAAATTATTTCAATTGAATTTTTTCTCGTAAAATCAAGCACAATAACATTTAAAATAGTCGTTCCATCATAATTACCAATATAAAATATCCTTTGTAAAGTAAAATCCTTAGCTCGCTCCATATATGTAAAATTTCCTTGCCCACCAGGCATTTCACTTTTATATACAGCTACAAATTCAAGTTTTTTGGAAGTTCGATTAGCCGGTGGGACAATACCTTCATTTATAGCAAAACTTACGATACTACTACCAATACCAAATAATAACGGAGCAAACATAATCCGATAAAAACTAATACCACATGTGCGAATTGCAATAATTTCTGACTCTGCACTTAATCGGTTAAATACCAGCAATATAGCCAACAAGACACCAATTGGTATAGTTAAAACAATAATCTGAGGCATATGTAAGCCTAAAATAGTAAAAGCAATATTCCAGGGAACTCCAGCACGCATAACCAAATTAAAAACCGTTCTTAATTGATCTGCGCCAAACCAAACCCCAGTTACAATACCAACACCAAATAACAATGGCTGCCAGAATTCATTGGATATATATCGATCAACCAGCTTTAAGCCAAAATTCATAAAGTAAAATCTTCTCCTAGATAATATTTCCTAGCCGTTGGACTAGAAGCAACTTCAATTGAAGTGCCAGCTACCAGTATTTTTCCATTATCGATCAAATAGGCTCTATCAGTAATTTTTAATGTCGCCCGCGGATTATGGTCCGTTAACAACACACCTAAATTCCATTCATCTCTTAATCTACGAATTAAACCCTGAATTTCTGAAATAGAAATTGGATCAACCCCAGTAAATGGCTCATCTAATAAAATAAAATGTGGTTCAATAGCCAGACATCTGGCCAACTCGAGGCGCCTGCGTTCACCACCAGACAACTGAACTGATACTACATTTTCCAAATATTCTAAACTAAATTGTTCAAGTAATTCGCGAATACGTTTGTCTTGATCTCGTTTAGAATAATTTCTTAATTCTAAAACAAGTCGAATGTTTTCAGAAACAGTAAGTTTACGAAAAATTGAAGCTTCCTGAGGTAAATAACCAATTCCCAACCTGGCTCGTAAATGAATCGCCATTTTGGTAAGATCATGGTGCAATAAAGTTATTTCTCCTTTTTCAGGCGTTACTAGTCCTAAAACCATATCAAATGACGTTGTTTTACCAGCTCCATTTCTGCCTAATAAACCAACAACTTCGCCACGTTCTACATGAAAACTAACTCCATCAACAACTTTTCTGCCACCGTAGGATTTTTGAAGATTCTTAGCTTCCAATATCTCTTTTTCGGATACCATAATTGTCTCTTTATGCGTAATTATTGAACAGCTTTACCTTTTGTAGCCAATTGCATATCACCATTATCATCTTTATCTTTAGGTGTTTCGGTTGGGCTTTTTTTCTTCATCTGTAAAATCACCGCTTTAGTATTACCACTAGCAAGAACTTTCTTAGTTGCCATATCCATTTCAATATGATCAGCTATCCAGCTTTTCCCAGTCTGTCTAACCTGTGAACGGCCATAAAAAATTATTCTATCCGTTTTACCAGTTTCTTCATTACGCATCATTACCATTTTAGGACCGGCTCCCGATGTTTCGTCGGAACTAAGCTTTACATTACCAATAGCTGTAATTCGTCCATTAGTACTACTATAATCTTGAGCATCGGAAGTCACAACGATATCACTTGAACCTTTTTTTTCCTCAGAATTATTAGCTAACTTTTCGTCTTCACTGTTTTTTTTTGCATTACTGTCATTTTTAGGATTTTGAATTACTTTAGACTTAACATGGCCATTAGCCTGAAGTCTATTGGTATTTAAACCATAGGTTACATTATCAGAATAAGTTTCGTTAGGATACTGCAATACATAAACATTACCCTTAAACATTGCTGTTTCTGGATTTCCATCAGTTCCGTAATACATTATCAGATTTTCTGCTTTAACAAACAAATCACCACGTTTCACCCGAACATGTCCGGTTGCTCTAAATTCACCAACTTCCTTATCATAAATTTGGTCATCTGAATCAGTAATAATATTATCATCACCAGGCTTAGCTGGTTTTTTATCATCCTTTTTATTAGCCTTTAGACTGTCCCCTGCCTGTTTTGCTTGAGGCGTTGAAACAATAACTGAGTGAGCATTACCATTAGCAATAATTTTTTGATTGGCAATTTCAAAAATGAGCGTTCTGGCTAACATTGTACTGTTTTTTTGAACCAGTTTAGGACTACCTTTAAACACTGCTTTTTGGGCATTACCTTCATCATCACGATACATAATCGCTTCATCTGAAGTAACATCACTTTCTTTATATTTTACGCGAACATTGCCTTTTGCAACAATTTCCTTATCCAAAAATTGTTGTTCATTAGCTTTAATATCTACAGGCACAGACTCTCCACTAGATTCATTAGCTGTTTGCGCAAAACTATAACCCGGGCATAATAATACCACTATTAATAGTAAAGTTTTAAATATGGCTTGTTTGTTTTTCATATTAATCAACCTTTGTCTGCTTACACGCCAATACAGCATGCGTATTACCTTTAACCGTTAAATTATTAAATCCCGAATCTTTAAATGAACCACTTATAGTATTTCCAAAAACACTAGCCTGATTTGCCCATTTAATTGACACATCTTTTGATGCTTCAAAATCATTTTTACTATTTATACTTATTTTATCCGCTGATAATTTAGTTTTACCTGATTCACTTAAAACTTCTACCTTTTGCTTATCCGTTGAATTTAAAATCACATCACGACTATCTTCATTAGTTTTACCAACCGGAGCATTAATTTCCATTTTAATATTTTTACCATCAAAGTATTGAATGGCAACTTTTTGCAGTAAAACATCATGGTTTTCCGACATAACCACACCTTCTTTGGCAAAAAGTTGCCATTTTAACTCATTATCATCACTGACTTCTTGTAACTTATAATTCTTAACTGTTGTTCTATCGGTTGTTGGATGATCTTTTTGATCTTTATTATAATTTTCCACTTCTAAATTGGCTTGTTTTTGTGAGTAATACCAAAACGAACCAATAACTGTGGGAATGGTTAAAGCTAAGACTAATTTAACTACAGATTTAAGATTCATTTTTCCTTCTCAATTTATTTGGTTTTTTATATTATTGAACAATTAATTGTTTTTTGTATTATTTTTTCTTAAAGCTATAGCTTTAGAAATGTTTTGTAAAGATAATTTCACGTTTCCTTGTTTTAAATATACCTCACCAAGAAAAAAATATGGTGCTGGATTATCTGGATAAGCTTTACTTATCTCATTCCAACTTTTAATTGCTTGGTTAAGGTTACCAGTTATATTAGCTTCTAAGTATGTATTATAAATTTTACTACATGTATCACGCGGATCTAGGTTAATAATATCTTGCAGTTTTTCTTGACACTTTTTGTAATAATACTCTGGATCTTGACTTTCATAAGCAAGACTCTTTTCCCATTTATCCTGGTTACTAGAAAGTACCTTGCTTCCTTTACCAGCCTTTTTTAAAATATAGGCTTTCATATAAAATGCCCAAGCTAAGGAATACCTTACCGAATTATTTTGCGGATTAATTATTAACATATTCTCATACTCGTTGATAACTTTGTCAAAATAACCTAAACCTCCTTGATTTGCAGCTAACTTTCGCGCTGTATGCATTTCCTTAAATGCATTTTCAATGTCATTAATTCTTGTTAAAGCTACGCCTAAAATAAAATGAGCTTCAGGATTATCAACAAAATTACTTACCTGGGTTTTAGCTAAATTAAGATCATAAGTTGGTTGTAAATTATCATTTTGAGTACCTATGATTAATGGTTTTTTTTGTGCCTGGCTAGGGATTTCCGCAAAAACTAAATTAGGCAAAACCACCAAAAATCCAAAAAAAATAATGATTAATTTGGGTTTATTTAAACTCGTAAATTTCAGTATATTCATTTTCATTGACAACTATATTAGATATCTATCCTAGAAGTCAATAGTTCTATATTGAATATTTTATTTCTTATTCTTAACTGATTTTAATTTACTTTGGCTCTCTCTTGATTTTATCTTGATCTAAATTAATTCTTGCCAACTTTTGTTTTGTCGTTAAAAACATTTCATTTTTTGGTGCCAATTCTATTGCCATATTTATATTTTTATTAGCTGTTTCTAATTGATTTTGACGAATATTAACAATAGCTAAACCAAAATATATATTAGGATCTTGAGGATCAGTTTGGAGAATTTCTTCGTACAATTTTTGGGCTTGATTATTTTCATTTAAATTTAAATAAACTTTTGCTAATAATAATTTAGCTAATTTGTTTTGTTTATCCTTTTCTAATACTTTTATCAAATTATCTTGAGCTTTTTTAAAATTATTTTGATTAACATCAATGTATGCCTGACCAATAAACGTAAGCGGTTTTTCCGGAAACTTTTTATTAGCTAATTCCTGTAAACTTTGCGCTTCTTTAATGCTTTTTAAATTTACTAAAGCCGCAATTTGCCCAATTAATGCTTCTTCTAGGTTTGAATTAAGGTTTAAAGATTTTTGATAATTTATCTTAGCCATCTCATAATTTTGGGCTTGCAAATAATTATTAGCAATCTTTATATATTGTCTTGCTTCCTGGTCTTGATTTATTTTGTTGTGCTGCGTATTTTGCAAATTGTTGGGTTGATTTACCTTGATTTTTAGGCCAAGATTCTCAATTAATTTTTTTTCTTCTTTTTGATATAAACTTACTTTAATGTTTTGCGTATTAGTTTGATTATTTTCTAAAATTTCATTTTGTAATTTGAGTAATTGTTCTTCTTTTGCTTTAGGCTCTACGACTTTACTTACTGTAGTTTTTACTTCTGGTTTAGGTATTTGCTCACCTTTTGCTTTAGGCTCTACGGCTTTACTTACTGTAGTTTTTACTTCTGGTTTAG
>JAKAZS010000108.1 GCA_021815785.1 bacterium | reverse complement strand
CAGTTGCTATCGAATATTAGTATATTAAACCAACAAATCAACCAACTTAAGTAATGCGCTAAACTGTTATATGTTTACGGTTAAAACCATTCCCCTAACAACTGTAAATATTAAAAGTGTTTTTACATATAAACGACCTCTAACTGAACTTTTTGTTTTTGGCAAAGTGCCACTAAATGAACTAACGCTAAAATTAAATATTTTAATCAATACTAAAATGCAATGTCAGATAGCTTTTGCCACCAAAGATAGTCCTATCAACTTCTTTGGAATGCGACTTTTTAAATTCACTACTATTTAACCAGTTTTTAAAACTTTCTTCATTTAGCCAGCGCGTAAGAACTTGATACTCATTATCTGGATCATTTTGCGCCGGTTCACCATGAATCATTTTATTACCGGGACGTAAAACATCAATACTGACGAAACCAGGTAAGGCCTCAATGGCTCGATCACGATTACGGAACATCGTCTCAAATTCTGACTCACGGCCAGAAGCAACCGGAATATGATTGATTGATATAAACATTAAAATTAACCCAATCTTAAACCAGCTAATCTTAAACGATCATTATTTATGATACCAGTAGCTTTTCCCATATCACGAGGAAATTCGCGCCCGCGCATAATTAATTTATGATCAAATTGCTGAGGTTTATATGTATCAGTAAAAAACTTAATAGCTAAATTAACATCAAATTCCTTGCAAGAAAAAATATCTAGTGTACTAAAAGCTTTTTCCGGAAAAGTATGAATGGAAATATGGGATTCGGCAATCAAAACAATGCCACTAACTCCCCAGTCTTCCTCAACCGTGCCATGGTAGGGAAAGATATAAGGTGGCATGATTTTAGTCATATTAAGCTTAGGCGGGTAATTCTCTAACACATTACTCATAAGGTTAAGATCGCTAAGTAATTCTTTGGGTGAGCCATAAGCTTCAATAATCAAATGTGGTCCGAACATTTTTTAGCTCCTTTCCTTAATAAGTAGTTAAGATATATTTACCGAAAAACAAATATACTGATTCATGCAAAAAATGCATGAAAAAAAATTATATTATATATTTTACGAATTACTAGTCTTTTTTGAGAGATTTCCTAAAAGATAACTAAATTTTTATTTTAACTAACTTTTATGGTTTCATCCATTAAACGACCTTAAAGTAGTCGGGAACTAGATTGAAGTTGAAAACGAAAGAAAAATTCTTATGCAAAAATTTAAATTCATGAACAACAATATATTAAGATTTTTAACTACAATAAAACTTTTTCAACTCTTACTTTCACTTCACTGGCTAAAGCTGATTTAATAAATCCATTAAATGTATCACTAGCATCAACCCAAAACTGTGATCCTACAACAATAGTTTTGGCCAAGAAAGCTGAATTAGAGCTAGAAAAATGAATTAAAACCGGATCCTGACCTTTAAATTTATTCAGGATATCTTTAATTTTGTGCAAATCGCTATAAGTTTGGTTTTGCGTTAAATAAATATTAACCAAACTAGCTTCATTAATAAGTCTTACCGTTTGAGCAATAATAGAAATATTCTCATCATTTTTTTTAACTTTACCATTTATCAGCAAAATCTTTGAACTAGCTAATATTTGAGGGTCCAAAGTTTCAAACAAATCATTATAAATTACCACATCAACCTTTCCCTCTAAATCTTCTAACTTTAAAATCCCTAAAACTTTATTCTGCTTAGTAATTTTTTTAGCCATTTCGCTAACCAAACCACCGACAATTACGTTACTACCCTCTTTTAAATGATTAACTTCATTAAGCGAATGGGTTGTTAACCATTTTAAACGATTAATTACTCGAGCTAAAGGATGACTCGTAATATAAAAACCAAGCAATTCCTTTTCCATTTCCTGGATTTGTGATTCAAGAAATTCAGAATTATCACCCATCATTTTTTCTTCATTGGCAATACTGGCCTCATTAATTAAAGTAAAAAAGCTAAGTTGACCCGAAGCCATCGTGTTTTGAAAACGCAAGCTAGCATCCATAAGCGGCTCTAAATTAAGCAAGGCTTGTTTACGGGTCAGACCAAGACTTTGACAGGCACCAGCCTTAATTAAGGATTCAAGGGTACGTTTATTCATTAATTTCAAATCGATTTTATTCAAGAAATCATTTAAAGATGTATATTTACCACTCTTTTCCCGTTTATAGATAATTTCTTCAATTGCGCCTTCACCAACATTTTTAATGGCACTTAAACCGAAGCGAATCGCATTTCCATGGCTGGTAAATTCAAGCCCCGAGGAATTAACGCAAGGTGGCAAAACGGCAATGTCCATTTTCTGACATTCGGCAATATAGATTTGGACTTTGTCCTGATCACCAGCAACGCTCGACAGTAATGCAGTCATATACTCAATGGGATAATGACTTTTAAGATAAGCCGTTTGATAGGTAACCAAAGCATATGCCTGAGAATGTGACTTGTTAAAACAATATTCTGCAAATTGCACCATCATATCAAACAACTGATTAGCAATATTTAGGCTAATACCATTACTAAGACAGCCTGAATTAAATAATTCTCTTTGCTTTTCCATCTCTTCAGGTTTTTTCTTACCCATTGCTCTACGTAATAAATCAGCCTGACCTAAAGAATAATTAGCTAATTTTTGGGCAATTTGCATGACTTGTTCTTGATAGACAATTTGGCCATAAGTATCTTTTAAAATTGATTCTAAAAGGGGCGTCTGATAAGTTATGGCTGATTTGCCATGTTTACAGGCAATAAATTTATCAATCATGCCAGAATCCAATGGGCCAGGGCGATACAAGGCAATTAAGGCTGAAATATCTTCAATATTAGATGGTTTCATATCACGGGCGACTTGACGCATGCCTTGCGAGGTTTCTAATTGAAAAATACCTTGTAAGTCACCATTGCTAATAGTTTGATAAACTTTTTCGTCATCTATAGGAATATTAGCTAAATCAATATCAATATCCCTGGTAAGTTTAATGATTTTAATAGCCTTATCAATCATCGTAAGGTTTCTTAAGCCTAAAAAATCCATTTTAACCAGGCCAACCTTAGCTAAATCGTCCATGTTATACTGGGTAATTACCTGACCATCATTATTTTTTTGTAGTGGTACCAATTCATGTAATGGCACATCGGAAATCACGACACCCGCTGCATGAACTCCATAGGTTTTATTAATTCCTTCAAGTTTTTGCGCTATGGTAATAACTTGTTTGGCTTCAGGACTGTTATCATAAATGCTTTTAAATTCTGGGTGACTGGCAACCATTTCATATAACGGCGTTGGTTTACCACGCACAACGGGAACTAATTTAGCCAACTTATTAGCTTCAGCCAAAGGATATTCTAAAACCCTAGATACATCCTTAATTACGGCCTTACTAGTCATTCGATTAAAGGTAATTATCTGAGCTACTTTATCCTTACCATATTTTTGGGTTACATATTTTAAAACCTCATCACGCCGCTCGATACAAAAATCAGTATCAATATCTGGCATAGAACGTCGTTCGGGATTTAAAAATCGCTCAAACAGTAAATTGTAGCGCAACGGATCAATATCAGTAATACCTAAACAATAGGCAACAAGGGAGCCAGCTGCCGATCCACGACCTGGTCCAACGGGGATTTTTTGTGATTTAGCAAATTCAATAAAATCAGCAACAATTAAGAAATACGAAGCAAAATTCATGTCTTCAATAACTTTAAGTTCTGCTTCAGCACGTTCAATGACACTACGATTTAATTGATCACCAAAACGATATCTGGCTCCATCAAAAACCTTGTGGTTTAAATAACTTTCTGATGTATGACCATGTGGTACTTCAAAAATTGGCAAACGAGGGTTATCTTGAAAAATTTTAATACTGTCAATCCTATCTGCGATGACTAAGGTATTTTTAATACTTTGATCAATGATTTCACTGTCTAAATGGTCTTTAAACAACATTGACATCTGACTGCCATTTTTAATAAACTCACTGCCGGTAAATTTCATCCGTTTACAGTCAGTTACTAATTTACCCATCTGAATACTTAATAAACAGTCATGAGCTACAGCATCATCATGATTAGTGAAATGGCTGTCATTAGTTGCCACAATTTCAATGTCTAATTCTTTACCTATTTGCACAATTTGTTTATTTACAATACGATCCTCAATCATGCCATGATCTTGAATTTCTAAAAAATAATTACTCCCAAAATTCTCCTTATACCATAAAGCAACTTTAAAAGCCTCAGCGTAATTGTTTTTCAGCAGATTTTGCGCTAACTGCGAACCCAGACATCCCGATAGAACTATGATACCGTTTTTATGAGCCGTTAGAATTTCCTTGTTAATTCTCGGTTTATAGTAATATCCTGCTAAATGCGCCCTTGAATTAAGAAACAATAAATTACGATAACCCTCGCTATTTTGTGCCAGTAAAGTTAAATGAAAAATATCTTCTCGAGTTTTTTTTTCTTCAATATCACCATCAATAATATAAGCTTCAATACCTATAATCGGTTTTACCCCACCAAGTTCATGACAGACTCTGGATAATTCAATAGCACCATACATAACACCATGATCGGTAATGGCTACCGATGGCATATTCTCATCTTTAGCTTTTTTTACAAGGTCATAAATCTGGGTTGCTCCATCGAGCAAACTATATTCAGTATGCAAATGTAAAGGGACATATGGTCTAGGTTTCATATTGATATTTAAATCTGTTCAAACGCTTTATTTAATTGCCACAAATTCAGCTACTGAAGTGTTAGCTTAAAACAATTAAATGATTTGGCTAAATCTTATAATAAACAAAGTACGCATCTTTAAGTATATCTAAAAAGTTTAATTTATAAATTAAAAAATAAGTTATCACAACAACGCGATTGTCAAGGCGTATATAATTAATTTTGTCTTATATTAATACCTAAATTAATTATATAAATATCTGCCAAAGCTTAAACCAAGTAATAAGAATGTGACATTTTATTAAAAATAAATTTAAGCAATAATGTAATACTGTATATTTTTTTAAGCAATTTGGAGTATAAATTAGTATAATCAGATCAATAATGTAATTTAGTTGTAAGGAGCATAGGGGTTATCACAAAATGGGAAAGGCTGTTGGAATAGATTTAGGAACCACCAATTCTGTTGTTGCTGTTATGGAAGGTGGCCAACCAGTTGTTGTGCCAAACACTGAAGGAGGCAGAACAACACCATCGGTAGTTGCCTTTACCAAATCAGGGGAAAGATTAGTAGGTCAGCTGGCACGTCGTCAAGCAGTTTTAAACCCTGAAAATACCGTATATTCAATTAAACGCTTCGTTGGGCGAAGATTCTCAGAAGTTGAAGCCGAAAAGAAAATAATCTCTTATAAAGTTACTGAAGGTAACGACGGTGGTTGTAAAGTTGCGATTCAGGGAAAGGATTATTCCCCCGAAGAAATTTCGGCCATGATTTTAAGAAAACTTAAAGAAGATGCTGAAAAATATTTAGGTGAAAAAGTTACTAGCGCCGTAATTACAGTTCCAGCATATTTTAATGACTCACAACGTCAGTCAACCAAAAATGCCGGAATAATTGCCGGACTTGAAGTACTTAGAATTATTAATGAGCCTACAGCAGCTGCCTTAGCCTATGGCCTTGACAAGCAAGATAATGAAGTAATTCTTGTATTTGACTTAGGCGGCGGAACTTTTGATGTATCAGTTCTTGAAGTTGGTGATGGTATATTCGAAGTAAAATCAACTAGTGGTGATACACATTTAGGTGGTGATGATTTTGATCATACAATTGTGGCTTGGGCCGCTAACGAATTTTTAAAACTAGAAGCTATTGATTTACGCAAGGATCGCCAAGCTTTACAAAGGTTAACTGAAGCATCGGAAAAAGCTAAAATCGAATTGTCCAATGTTAGTGAAACTAATATATCTTTACCATTTATAACGGCTGATGCCAGTGGTCCTAAACATTTAGAAATGAAATTATCGAGGGCCAGGTTTAATGAATTAACAAGAACATTAGTTGAACGTTGCCGTATCCCTATGGAACAGGCTTTAAAAGATGCAAAATTATCTTACGAAGGCCTTGATGAAGTAGTTTTGGTTGGCGGTTCAACAAGAATACCAGCGGTTAAAGACCTCGTGCGTAGTTTAACTGGTGGCAAGGATCCCAATCAAACGGTAAATCCTGACGAAGTAGTAGCTGTTGGTGCAGCGATTCAAGCTGGAGTTTTGGGTGGTGAAGTTAAAGGCGTAGTATTATTAGACGTTACACCACTATCCTTAGGTATTGAAACTTTAGGTGGTGTTATGACTCCTTTAGTTGATCGCAATACAACTATACCAACGCGTAAAAGCGAAGTTTTTTCTACGGCTGACGATAATCAGACCGCCGTTGACATTTATGTATTCCAGGGCGAACGCCCAATGGCTCGTGATAATAAGTTACTAGGTAATTTCCGCCTTGATGGTATTCCGCAGGCTACCCGCGGAACACCAAAAATTGAAGTAACCTTTGATATTGATGCTAATGGTATTATGAATATTACAGCTCGTGATCAGTCCACTGGCAAAGAGCAGAAAATTACCATTTCAGCTTCAACTAATATGTCTAAAGAAGATATCGAATTGGCCATTCGCGAAGCCGAAGCCCATGCCGCTGAAGACAGACGTCGCAAAGAAGAAGCCGATGTCCGTAACGAAGCTGATAGTTTATGTTATGACGTTGAACGTAATATTAAAACACTTGGTTCAAAATTAAGTGCTGGTGAAAAAGCCAGAGCCGAAATGCTCGTAACTGATTTAAGACAAAAAGTGCAGGATGACGCGGATCATGAAGTAGTCAAAAGTATTATGAATGAATTGCGTGGTTCATTAGTCCTGCTCCAGCAAGCTGCTGCGCTTAAAGAAGCCAGCGCCGAAAATGGCGATGGTGAAGGTGAATATTATGAAGAAGATATTAGTGAAGACTATTCGCAAACACCTGAAGTAATGGATGCTGAATTTAAAACCAGTGATGAATAAAAAATTATAAAAGTTAATAATTTTATATAATTTATAAGGTATGCTATAGAGTAGATAGTCGATAATTTTATATAATTTATAAAGTATTCTATTAGTAAATAGTTAATAATTATTGAGCCTGATTAAATATGAATAAATTTATAATTTTTCTTTTAAGCTTAATATGCATTTTAATAAATAATCCCTGTCAATCAACTTCATTAAGTGTTGATTTAAATAGTATTGAAAAGCATTATTTTGGCCGTGAGTATACCAATAATAAAACCACCCAAAGACTCAATCGCCTCGAAGAATTATTGTTTGGCCAAATTCAACAAGGTAGTATTGATGAAAGAGAATCAAATATCTTAAAAATTTATGAAAAAAATATCATAAGTTCCAAAACTCCCAAAGTATCTCATCCTTTAAGCTCAATTGCCAGTCCCAATAATTCGAGTAAAGACAAAACCAAAATAACTACCGACCAAAAATCCGAATATAAATCTCCTGGATCAAGTCAAGCCAA
>JAKAZS010000030.1 GCA_021815785.1 bacterium | reverse complement strand
TCATTTACAAACCTACCAACCCTGCGTGTTAATAAACCAGATATATGTTTATCAGGTGGTCCAGCCGAGATTGTTTCTGGTATATAGGGCTTATGGTTTTTATCTAAATCTAGATATCCGATACTAAAATGAGCACCAAAATAGGCTACATTATGCCAGACTATATAAACCTCAGGATCCAAGCCAAATATATCACTTAAATTTAACGGATCATTGACAGTGTAAGTATAAAGATTCAAGCCACCACTATAGCCAATGGGGTCTGGTTGCAAGAATCGGCCAAGACTTGGGCTGTAATAGCGGGCTTTGTAGTTGTATAGTCCAGTTTCGCTGTCATAGAGCTGACCCGTGTAGCCAAAGCCAGAAGCTGTTAAGTTATTACTTTCACCAAACGGGCTGTAGCTAAATGTGCTTAATACATTGCCACTGCTATCGGTATTAGCTACTATTGAACCTTCCTGGTCACTTTGACAATAGGTTACAGTTCCAGCACTTGAAACCGTAGATACTAAATCATCAATACTTAAGCCATGAATATAACGGTTGGTTAAAGTTCCTGTTGCTTGATTGTAGGTTGCTATTATTTCATTGCTTGAATATAAATACCTGGTATCATTGCCACTGGTTACATTTTTAATAGTCTGGCGGTTTAAGGGATCGTATTCATAGTTAACCGTGGTACTGGAATTAATAGCTTTAGTTAATTGATTTAAGGTATCATATGTAAAGCTTAAATTGCTATAAGTTAATAAATTACCGGTTTTGTCATAGGTTAAATTATTGGTTGATCCAACACTGGTATATTGATTTAAATTATTAGCTGTATAATCAGTTGTTCCACCAGAAGCTGGGTGCCACATATAGCTGCTATCACTTACCCATTGAGTAGTTATCTGGTTATTGGCATTAAAACCGTAAGTAAAGGTAACATTACTGGTTGAATTATAAGTATTGGCTAATGTATTTAAATCATTGTTAATGTAATAGCTGTAACTGGAACTGGCTCCATTGGCAAGGTTTAAAGTTACAACTCGGGACAAATCATCATAAGCATAAGTAGCTGCACTTGTAGTACTGCCATTTAAATAAATATTAGTCAGTCTGTTTAATGCGTCATAACTTGAGCTTACATAATAGCTATCAGGATAAGTCAATTTAATAGTGTTGCTGTTGTTATCTAATGTATAGCTGGTTACAAGGTTATCGGGTGTGGTTTCACTAATTAATCTGCCAGCTGTATCATAGCCATAACTAAAGATTCCCGTACTTGGGTCACCACTTACAGCTGGAGTTGAGGTAGTTAAGACTCTATCGGCTAAATCATAAGTATAACTAGTTAAAGACATGTTTTGCGGTGAATTGGTTAAAACTCTGTTTAAAGCATCATAAGTAAAGGTAATCGTATTGCCATTACGCAGTGTTGAGCTTAAAACATTATTATCATTGTCATAAGTTTGTGATTGCGTACTAGCATCTGGATAAGTAGTGGTTATTAATCTGTCCAGGCCATCATAAGTGTAGGATGTGGTGTTAGAATTAGCGTCGCTAATTGTAGCAAGCTTACCATTTAATGTATAAGTATTAGTTTGTACGGTTACGTTTTGAGTGTTAGTTAATTTGGCGATAATAGAACTGATTCTGCTTAAGGCATCATAATTATAAGTAGTCAAATTACCAATCGGGTCAGTCGTAGTACTTAATCTACGTAAATTGTCATAAGTAAAGGTGGTGGTATTGTAAACTGGCGCACTTGGTGTATAGTTATCCGCCTGCGTACTAGAAGTTAGAACCTGGTTAGCTGCATTATAGGTTTTAGTTATAATCTGCCAGGGGTTAGTTACATCGCTGCTTTGACTTTGAACCTTAATAACATTGCTATTGGCATCATAGCTGTATTGCGTTAAATCATTTAAGGGCGCAGAACTTTGGGTTAATTGCCGTAACACGTTATAGCTATAATTAGTAGTATTGCCATTAGGATCGGTAACAGTTAATAAATTACCAACATTATCATAACTAAAACTAGTGGTTAAATTTAAATGTGAGCTTGTGCCATAATCATGAATTATCGAAATTAAATCCATGACAATAGGGCTATAATTAAACTGAGTTACGATACCAGTTTCATCGGTAGATGTAAGCACTTGTCCGACATTGTTATAAGTGTAGGTCAATACTGGAGTCTGGCCATTAACATTAGGTTCTTGAATTGATAATAAATTACCCGAATATAAATCATAGTTGTAATTATAGGTATTGCCAAGCGGATCGGTTGAACTGGTTACTTTATTCCAGTAAGGATGATAGGTAAAGGTACTGGTTAACGGCGTTAATGGTGATCCGGGTTCAGGGTTAGCTGTTGTAGTTAAAACATTGTTATTGCTGTCGTAAGTATAGCCAATGCTATTACCTTGGGGCATGGTTGATAAAATAACTCTATTTAAGCCATCGTAACTATTATCAATTTCCTGACCCAACTGATTAATATCACGATAAACAGAACCTTGTTTATTAAAAAATTTAATTCGGCTGTTACCATTAGGGTCATTTTCCTGTGTGCGGTAATTAGCCAGATAATATGTCCATTGGTTACTTAAGGCATCAGCTTGGGTTTCGACACGACCTAACGTATCATAGGTATTAGTTACAAAATTAGTTGTATTGAAAGCTGGCAATATATAACTAAGCATTCGTGAATTAGCATCATAAGCATAGCTAATGGCATTATTATTCTCATCAGTAAAGGCAGTTAAATTGTTGCCACTATATGTATAAGAGACACTGCGACCAGTTTCATCATTTACACTAGAAATAAAATTTGGATTCCCAGAATAATTATAATTAAAATAAAGTACATGGCCAAAAGTATTACGAACCAGGCTTAATCTATTTGAACTATCATAAATATAAGTTAAACTTATGCCATTTAGATTAGCCCATTTAAAAACCTGTCCATTGGCATTAAAAGCCCAGCTTATATTCTGTGGTGTATTTAAAGTAAAGATCTGAGTAGATCCATAATAGTTTAATTTATTGGCAGTATTTAATGGTGCATTAAAAGTGCCATTTGGTAAAAGTATATATGCCTGATTATCATTAGGTAAATTAACAATAACTTCATTAGTAGTTAAATTATCAATAAACCAGTTGTTACAGATTGCGGCTACCACTAGATCATAATAATTCACGCTAGATGTTGATAAGCTGTTGATAAGATCACTAAGTATGCTATTGGTTACCATAATTTCAGCAATTGAACCAGCTCCATCAATAGGTGAATCAGAGCCCATGCCTTGATAGCCATCACTGGTTGTAAATGTGTTTATATTGTAATTATGCGTAAAGCCAGCACCAAGGCTGCCAATATTGTTGTTGGAGCCGGATGAATAATATCGAGTAAAAGTTAAACCATAAGGAAATTGGGTACTGCCAATACTTAAATCGTTATGAGCATATAAATAATTACCGGTAAATAAATCTATTGGTTCAATGGTTAATCTACCTGAATTAACATTATTTGGATCATTAGCATTACCAATATCCGGCATTTCAACTTCAAGACCGCTTTCAAAGGATGCTGGTGACATAGCTTGCGTTCCTGAACCACCTTGTAAACCATTACTTATAAATGTTCCTATGCATTTATCATTAAATGAATAATAGCCATATCCAGTCCAATTGGATAAAGTAATTTCATTAGTTGACTGTTGATATTGAGGTAAGATTAAGTTGAAACCATTATTAATAAACCGATTATATAAGCTATCAATAGTTGCTGAGCCATAAGTATTAATTAAAGCAGCTGAAACAGAAGCCCAGTTATTTGCATTGCCAAAATAAAAGTTAAAACCATTGGTATTCATTAAGGTTAAGATTTTGGCGGTGTTGACAGCCGTGGTATTGGTTAACTGCTGGATAACTGCACACTCAAAGGCTGAACCATGCAAGGCAATATTATCAAATGATAATTGACCATTATTATATACATTGGATAGCGTAGATGAGGCAATAATACTTTCTTGAATGTCAAATTCTGGAGCTCCAGTTGTTGTTGTTCCATAATAACTAAATCCAGTTAAACCGCCATCAACTGGAAAGAAAGAATAAGTATTGTTTAAGGAATCAACAATATCGACAGCCTGACGTTGTTCAGCTGAATGAGTAAACCACATCATAGCCAGGCTTTCACCTAAAACCGGTTCAGAATCGCTAGCATATCCGGCTTGAATATTTGCAGTCATTAAACTGCGGTGGTATTCTGCCATTTGCCTACTACTACCACCAAATGACGTGCTTATAAAATAAGGATTGTAAGAAATTAAATCTTGAGTAATTGAAAAAGGTGTAGAACCAGCATATGGAAAAGTTGTCGTAAATTCAACCGGTGTAATATCCCCAAATGATATAGCAGTTCCGGTGGCAACTGTACTTCCATTCAAATATAGGACCGGTATATAAGTGTTATTAGAAAAATCATAATTATAAAAAAGCGTTAATCTTTGTCCATAAATTTGGTTGCTAGAAAAACTTACACTAATTGCAGGATTGGTTACACCTCCTGGAATCTGAATTTCAAACATTGTATTATAGCTACTAGGAATAGATGTAAAAGTTATTGGCGTTACATTAGGATCCTGATAAGGCAAACTGGTGTTATGCTGTGGTGTTGTAACCTGGACAATTGTTTTGCCACCAATAATCTGAGCCGTTGAAGCATTGGGTTGATTATTTTTAATCCAGTTAATTAAATTATTAGCATAGGCTGATATTAAATTTTGAATATTAGTTTGATTAAGATTTTGCACGCTAGGTGGATTTGTAGTTAAACTTGCGCCTAAGGTAGCCTGGGCAATAAATTGATTGAAGTTAAAACCAGTTATGTTTGTTAAATCAACTCCACTGGTATAGGTGTATTGTTTAAAACTAGGGTCAAAAACATAAGTAGTTGAGCCATTGGTAACTTGAAGCAAAAGATGCGTTATTACCGCATTGTTTAAAGAACCATCGGAATTAGCTGTTAATGTATTTGGTATGCCTCCAAAAGCCAATAAATTACTTAAAGCTGTTAATTGGCTAGTATCAACATTTAACCAGTTTTGAACCTGACTTGGCGTTAATTGAATACTACCTAAATTATAGGTGCAAGTTATATTAGGGTTCAATTGGTTAATGAGAGCTACCATTAAAGCACATTCATCAAAATCATTACCACGGCCATCCATTAAACAGCCAAAGGCACCACGTCTTACTCCGTATGAAATTTCATTGTCTATATTGTTATAAACATATTGAAATATATTTTGAATAGCTGTATCTGTATTGGGCTGACCTACAGTTAAAGCTCGAGCTAATTCAGCAATGGATGCTGGACCAGGAACGGTATTGGTTGTAGCTAAGGATCCAGTTAAAGTATTATCAGTTGAAAAACTTGGTTTGCCTGGTAATTTGGTATTACTTGGTTGTAAAATTAAACTACCAGAATTTTTTAGAGATTTTTTCAATACTGGTATAGGTTTGGTATAAATATTTTTCGGTAATTTACGATTTTCAATAAATAATCTTGATTCGTCTGGGCTAACTGGTTTTAGAATAAGTCGTTTATAAGCTGGATTATGAGGAATGCGTTGACTGCTTATTTTGGTATTAGTGTTAGTTTTAGGAATTGTGACGTTAAGTTTGCTTTGCTTGAGCTTTTTAAAGTCTAATGAATTTACTGATTTTTGTTTGGTAGCTTTAGCTATAGAACTTGAATTGCTTTTAGATTGCTTAGAAAAATTAGCGAATGAACCATTGATTTTATTGGCAATTAAATTCTTAAAAGTGTTAAAAGAATTTGTAGTTTTATCTTTATTACTGTTTAAGACTTGCTCAGATACTTGATTAAGATTAGTTGACAATTCACTAGGATTAGCCAGAGCTGATATCCCTAATTGTTGAGATATTACTGACAATATCAGAAAAATAGATATAAAAACACGTGAATATCTACGTGCATGAGAACTTATAAACATACATTCCCTACCCCAAGCTATTATTAGCTTGATAAAATTATTTAATTAAATTAAACCCGCTATAAATAAAAATTTTATTAACAGCCACTGCTTGAGCAGGTAACAACAACGGTAGTTCTATTACCATTGTTGTCATAACTGTAGACAACCGTAGTACCATTATTAAATGTTATTTTAGTAATTCTACCTAAAGCATCATACATATAACTTGCCTGATCCGAATTTGCTGCATTCGCGCTAGCTGTGGATGTAAACAAGAAAAGGGTTAATGTAATAAATATTATATACTTCTTAAACATTTGAAAATTCCTATAAATATTCGGTTTAAATAGTAGAGTATTTTAAATATCTACTACCACTTATATTATATCACATGTATATATTTTATGTGGCTCTATAAGCCATTCTTTAAAAATTTAATATTTGAAAATGCGATGAATACAGCCTATATAGCTACAACTATGCAAAAACAGCCGTGAGCCTTTATTTATAATACTTACGGCCATTTTTTATTTAGTTTTTAAGGGTTTATTGTATTTATTGAGCTTTTATATAAACACCTCCACCTAAATTTATATAACCAGCCGGTAATGTATTGGTATTGAATATGATATTACGATCATTAGCATACAAATAATTAGTTGGTGAATTTGCTGATATACTGTTAGTTCCAAAGTAAACTTGACCAGTTCCAGCAGTTGTAATACTGACATTAGCTGGTGTAGCCCCTACAACATTTGTAGATGGTCCAATTAAAAGCTGTACATTACCACTGCTTAAACTTGAGGCATTGCCAAGTATATATGAATTAGCTGCAACATATATAGAGCCTGCACTAGTGTCATTATTGATTATTAATACCGATCCATAATTAGCTTCAACTGAAACAGCACCAGCGGATCCAATATTTAATACTCCACTACTACAAGTTAAATTAATATTACCACCAGGAGAGCCACTACCATTTCCAGTAGCTATATTATCAGCTATAGTTAAGCTACCAGAAGAAAAGATTGTCATATTGCCCCCAGTTACGGCACCATTTATATTTAAGCTTGGATATAAACCGTATATATAAGCACTGCCAGAACCACTTGTACTTAGGCTTACATTTGGTGCGTATACATTTAATGGATTTACGCTAATATTACCAGAGCCACTAGTTAAACTTACATTTGCCCCATATATGACAACAGATGTTGAGCTTTGAGTTATATCACCAGCGCCAGTAGCGGTTAAAAATACTGATGCATTGGTGTTGCCAATATTATTAGCTAGTTGTATTGAACCATTGTTAGCTGTTGTAGCTAATGTCACCACACTGCCATTTACATATCCAGGTATATAAATTCCACTAGCCGTAGTTATATCAATGGTATTTCCAGCCTGGCTGTTTTCAAGATTTACACCATTAGTGTTTTGATTATTCACATATACATTAGCGCCACTAGCAAATCCACTAGCAGCAAAAGTAGTGGCATTGATTTGAACCGGACTTGAACTGGTTCCAATACCACTAGCCCCCGAAGCATATAAACCTATGACTGGACAAGTTATTAATCCAGAACCGATTAAATTACCTGATGTATTTAATTCTAAGATATTACTTAAGCTGCTAGCTTCCATATTTAAACTGGCTGATGTATTATTAATATAAGCTGAGGTAACAGCGTTCAATGACATATTACTTGCTTGTGTAGCTAATGGACTTGAACTGCTACCTATAATACCATTGTCAACTGTTAATTGCCCTGCTATTATAGACGCTGAATTAGTGCTGATGTTTCCAGAAGTATATATGGTAAGACCTACGATAGCTGAAGTATTTCCAATATTTGCATTTACGTTTACCGATCCTCCGGTAGCTAATTCTATATTAGCACTGTTCAAAGCACCGTTAACATTTATAGTAGCATTTGAAGCTATAAATAAATCGGTAGCCGTGTTACTGGTTTGAAGGATAATCCCGTTATCGTCTGAACTGCCAACATAAGCACTGGCATTATTATTAACACTTAAATTAGCAGAATCAACTGAAATATATTTACTAAGTGAACCAATATTACCAGAACCAGAAATTAAATTAATAGTACCAGCTGTGATTATATCACTTGTATTAGCCTGCGTAATTATACCAGAGCCACTAGCTGTAAGATTAATAACTCCAGAACCAGAATTAGCTCCAGCACTAACCAAACCATTAACATTAATTGAACCACTGCTAGCGTTAGACATAATTAAATTTAAACTATCGCTGCTGCCAACGCTTGTTGCATTTAAATTGACGCTGCCTGAACTATCACTCAAATAAGCATTAGCCAGGCTGTTAACACTTAAATTACTGGTATCAACTAAAAATGAATGAGATGACGATCCAATATTACCAGAGCCAGAAATTAAATTAACAGTACCAGCTGTCAATATATCACCTGTATTAGCCTGTGTAATTATACCAGAGCCGCTAGCTGTAAGATTAATAACTCCCGAACCAGAATTAGCTCCAGCACTAACCAAACCGTTGACAAGAATTGAGCCGCTGGTTGAATTAGACATTGACAAGTCTAAGCTATTAGAGCTGCCAACGCTTGAGGCATTTAAATTAATGTTGCTAGAACTATCACTTAAATAAGCATTAGCTAGACTATTAACACTTAAATTACCAGAATCAACCAAGATATTTTGAGTCGTTGAACCAATATTACCAGAACCAGAATTTAAATTAACAGTACCAGCTGTTAAAAGATTACTGGTGCTTGATTGAGTTAATGTACCAGAGCCTGATGCTGTAAGATCAATTACCCCAGTTCCAGAATCAGTTCCAACAGCCAAAGTACCATTAACTAATATTGATCCGGCTGTTGCATTAGTCATAGCTAAATTTAATACACCATTAGATCCAATAGCTATATCAGAATTACTGATATTAAGTGTTCCATTATAACTATCAGAAATATAAGCGCTGGCTAGGTTATTAGCGAATAATACACTGGTATCAAGCGCTATTGGAATACTAGAACTACCAATATTTCCTGTAACACAAGCCAAATCAACAACGCCTGCGGTAATAAGATTATTAGGATTACTATTAGTTATTGTTCCTGAACCAGCTGCTGCTATTGAAACTAATGATGGCGTATTAACAGTGCCAGCAGTTACATTTCCATTAACTACAACTGAACCAGAACTTAAATTGGTCATATCTAAGAACAAAGAACCAGTATCGGTTAAGTTTGAATTATTTAAATTTAAAGAATTTATACTACTACTTAAATAATCATTACCAGCGCTATTAGATACACGTAAATTATTAGTATTTAATAATAAGTATTGAACTGGGCTACCCATAAAACCACTGTTAGAAGTTAAGTTTATATTACCAGCGGTAACAATGGTATTGTTATTAGCTACATTAATTGAGCCCAAGTTAGCAGCTGCAAGATTAATAACACTTGTATCAACGTTGCTTCCTGTAGATAGATTACTATTTATTGAAAGAGAACCAGCTAGGACATTAGTCATGTTAAATGATAATGTACCAGGATTGGCAATAGCAATGTTATTATTACTTAAATCCACTGTTCCCAAAAAGCTATCGTCAATATAAGCATTGCTTTGCGAATTAATATAAACAGTCTTGGAAGAAATCGGTAAATTTAATGTTGAAGAGCCAATGTCTCCATTTGAACTATTCAAAATAAGATTATTTGCGCTTAAAGTATTAGTTGCACTTGTTGCAGTTATAGTTCCAGATCCTGAAGTTGTTAATTTAATGTTCCCACCAGAATTATCTATGGCTGCATTCATTATTATTGAACCACTGGTAGGATTAGTCATAATTAATTGTAAAATTCCCAATGGCTCAATATTAGCCTGGCTTAAATTTAATAAACTAGAGCTATTGGTTAAATTAGCGCTTTGAGCTGTTATAGCTAAGTTACTACAATTTAAATTTAAAGCTTGGTTTATACCAATTGTGTTATTTAAACTGGTTAGGTTAATAATATTACTAGAGAAAACATTATTAATGGAACTTGAGTTAATTTGACCACTGCCACTCAAAATATTAATAATGCCAGTACCACAATTAATTGATCCGTTTAAAGTTATAGTTGAATTTGCCAAGTTAGAAGTATTAGCAGCAATAGTTCCAGAAGTAATCGAGCCAGTGTAATCAATAACAACTGTACTAGCAGCAGTTGGAGCAGCGTATAAAGATACATTACCACTTGCTCCACCACCTAAATCATTTATAATACTTGCTGTTTGTATACCAATACCTGAATTGGCATTAGCGATGATATTTATATTTCCATTATTACCACTACCATTGCCTGAAGCATTAATACTAGCAATATTTATTGGCAATAGAACTTGGCCACCAATAAGACTAACCGGATTAGTTGCATTATTGGTAATAGCAACTAAAGTTACATTACCGCCATTGCCTTGGCTACCTGGAGCCTGCGCATTAATAACAGAGCCAGATGCTAAAGTATTATTAGTGGATAAATCAATATTACCACCAGAATTACCAGTGCTTGAACCAAGTACAGCTGTAATAGTCTGACCGCTAGCTAAAGGTGTTCCATTTGGTAAAGATGGTGAATTAGTACCAGTTGAAGTTAAATTACTGCCTAAACCAGCTATCATTAATAAATTATATCCATTAGTTGTATCTTGAACTGTAATGGATACAGCTGCAGGACTTGTAATATTAATATTGCCACTAGCTAATATAGCCAGATTCTGTGTAGCAGATATTGCTCCAGTTAAGTTGATATCGCCAGCCGTATTCACAAAAGATGGATCACCATTAATGCTAATGTTACCTAAACTTAAGGTTTTACTGGTAGTTACTATATGTTGAGCCTGAGCATTCACGTTTAAAATCCCTGTAATATTGTCAGCTGTGATATTAACAATAGCTTCTGGTGCTTTTAAATTAACTGTTAAAGCTAGCATATTACCACCATTTATATTAATGCCAGTATTTTTGCTATCAGTATTAGTCTTAAGGTTAATGTTGCCTGATTCTGCTGAAATTAATCCATTACAACTCGTTATGTTTACTATATCACTTGCTTTAGCAACAACGGGTTCATTAATATTTAGATCACCCATTTTAGCAATAATTTTACCATCATTAACAATTAGACCAGTACTAACGTTTAAATTAAGATTTTGCCAAGCGCTTATATTACCAGTATTTATCAGGCTTAAGCCTGCGTTTATAGTTAAATTGTTATTCGTTATTGAAATTATACCAGTATTTATAAAGGTTTTTCCAATATTTAAAGATAAAGAATTATTGGCTATAATTAAACCCGAATCTGCATTAAAGATATTGTTAGCACTAATACAAGCTTTATCAATATTTTTATCAACAAGAATCTTACCATTGTTAATGATTGATCCGGTTAGTTGAAATTCCTCATTATCATTAATTATTGCGGTCACACCTAGTGGAATTATTAAACTATCAATATTATTATTTAAATATTTTAAATCAAAACTACCACCAATAGCTATACCATTAACGTCTAGGATAATGGTCTGTTGCTTGTTATCTGATATTTGCTTTAAAGCAAGTTCTTGAGCTGGCGTAACGAATTGATAATTATCAATCTTAACTTTATGATTGGCTTGCGTAATATAAGCTGAAACAGTTAAGTTGTTAATTTTTATTGATTTATTTTTACTGCTTAAATCATTTAAACTGTTAAAGTTATTATTGTTGATGGCTCGAAGAAGCTTGTTTAGCCTATCTTTAGCTAATGGCATTGGATAATTAGATATCATCTTTTGGGATTGATTTAAAACAGAATTTAACTTGACATTTTCCGGTAAATTTCCTATAATAGAAGTATCAAAGGCATCAGCTGCCAGAGCAGTACTTAACCAAGAAGTTGTACCTGACATATTCATAAGAAACATGATAAAAAATATCTGTAAAATTTTACTAAAGAAGCAAAACCTTAAAGGATTAAGATGATTAATTTTTCGTATTATAGTTTTCATAAATTTAGTCCTCAAATTCTGACGCAAGCTAAAGCTGCGGATTACAGTCAAGTAAAACACACGTGTTTAGTTAAAAATGCACAAACAAATTTTAATACCAGTACCAGCTATAAGCACTAGATATCAATAAAGATACGTACATTTAACTAATGCTCTACAACCTAGTTCTTTTAAGCTATAGGGCAAATATGATTAATACCAAAGCTTTAATGTTTTGGTATTATATGTTTAATTCTTACAAAAAATAAATAATGATAATTAACAACCAGATGGTGAACAGACGATTACAACTTGCGTTCTATTGCCCATTTCGTCATAAGTATAATTAATAGTGGTGCCATTTCGAAATGTAATTGAAGTAATTCTATTTAAATGATCATAGGTATATGTGGCGTTATCTTCTTGTGCTAAAACATGAGCTGAGACTAACAAAGACCAATAAACTGTGATTACTATAATTAGAAATTTAATTGCATTATTCATATGTTCACCTTTTATATTTATTGCTTGTAAATGGCTATCTAAGATAGATATCTTATACTGCCACTACGATTAGTATAACCGATCTTGTTGGAATTGTCAAGGTGTAATAGTAGTAAAACCAAGGGTAGGCCTTGCTAATTCTAAAATTCAATATTTATGTTTCTCGAAAACCAAAGCTAAAAGCATCTGATAATGAGGCTTTCTTATTTTCTAATAGCTTTAGACAATTCCTTTATTATAAAAATCGTCTAACGCTATTGGCTTCAGCAGCTCTGTTCATACAATCATCGAACTTGATTCAAGTGGTGTTTTTATTTTGAGGCAAGCAAAAATAAAAATACTTTTATTATTGCTTGTAAGTCTAATCTATGCAATAAAAGAATTCTTACTTCATACTTTCTTCAAGCATATTATTATTACCTAAAATAACATTGTATTCATTAGCAACTTGTTTAAAATTGGCCGGTACTTTATATTCTTTACGAGGATCAATCATAGCTGTTTCAACTTTACTTGTCGACCATTCATCTTTTTTATTTATAGACAAAATTTGTCCATTTAAATCTTTACCAATATATTTTTTTTGAACTTTAAGAGGTAAACCTTCTTTGTGACCAAATTCTTCAGTTAAGGGAAAAATAGAATTGATATTTTTAGGCAAAATGATATCAGTAGCGTACCAAACTTTAATAACCAAAACTTCAATATTACCTTTTGCAAGTGCTTTTTGTCCACGATACTCGTAACAATTAGTATTTAAGCCACAAATTTTGGCATCGCCAATTTTTTTCCAACTCATGAATTTATAGTTATGTTTAGAACCAACACTACTAGGCTTTAAATCACTTAATCGTCTGGTGAAAATTTTTCCTTTAGCATTACAATAAACTTTGCTTTGCATATTATAAACATAATTATTTTGATCATGGATATTTGAAACCATACTGCCAAAAGATGTATCTAAACGAAAACCACTTTTGCTAATTACCATAAAAACTGCTCCAAGATCTCCACCTTTTTGTTGCATAACACAAGCGGTTTCTTTAGCCAAACATGAATTAAGGCAAGCAAAAAATATTAAAATGAACATAATTAAACGGTTTACTAGCATTAATATTCTTCCTTGTAAAACCAAATACAAAAATATAAACAGAATAATATCATTATATATGCCATAATGCACTATACCCAAATAATTAAATTTAAAATATAATTATTCAATAATTGCTTTTTTTAGGGGTTTTGTTATGTGTGGCATTTTTGGATATTTAAGTCAAAACAGACATGATTTATCCTCCACTCAATCAGTGCTTAAGGCTATGGGTGATGCAATATATCACCGCGGTCCTGATGAGGATGGTTACTATCTAAATGGACCAATAGCCTTAGGTATGCGTAGATTAGCCATAATTGATTTATCCACTGGCCAACAGCCTATTACTAATGAAGACAAAACTTTATGGATTGTCTTTAATGGCGAAATATACAATTACCGCGATCTCTATGAAAAATTAATCAAGCTTGGTCATACTTTTACGAGTAAAAGCGATACTGAATGTATTGTTCATTTATACGAAGAATATCAGGAAAAATGTCTTGACTACCTTGAAGGAATGTTTACCTTCGCTATTTGGAATAGTCAAAAACAAGAATTATTTATTGCACGCGATCGACTGGGTGAAAAACCACTACATTATGGCACATTTGGTGATACATTTATCTTTGGCTCCGAAATTAAATCGATATTAAAACATCCTGCTGTTACTGTAAATCCCAATCAATCAGCAATTTCACAATATTTAAGCCTTGAATATGTGCCCAGCCCTGATTCTTTATTTTCCGGCATCCAAAAATTATTACCAGGGCATTACTTAACCTTAAAACTTGGTAATTCAATAACAATTAAACCTTACTGGCATCCCAAAACACAAATCAACCAAAATATCACTAAAGACGAAGCTAGCTCAATTTTCCGCAATCTTTTACAAGAATCAATTGAAAAGTGTTTAATTAGTGAGGTTCCTCTAGGCGTATTTTTATCTGGCGGTCTAGATTCATCAGCCATTGCCCTATTTGCTAGTCGGTTAATCAACCAAAAGCCCTTAAACAGTTTTTCCATAGGATTTGAGGATAAGTCTTTTGATGAATCAATCCATGCTAAAGCTATGGCCGATAAATTAGGTCTAAATCATCATAACTATATTTTTAAAGCCAATATAGCTAGGGAATGCTTTAATGATTTATGGAAAGTCCTTGATGAACCAATTGGTGATGCCTCAATTATCCCAAGTTTTTTCCTGGCTAAAATGGCTCGCCAATCTGTTACCGTTGCTTTAGCTGGTGAAGGTGGCGACGAATTGTTTGGTGGTTACCCAACGTATATGGCGCATAATTATGCCAAATCCTTAAGTAGAATTCCTAAATTTATCCGGCACAATTTTCTGGAAAAGTTTGTTTTAGCTTTGCCAGTGTCGCATAAAAATTTAAGTCTGGATTATAAAGCCAAACGTTTTTTTAAACATCTTGATAGTCCTTATTTGACGAGACATTTACGTTGGATGGGCTCATTTAACCTTAGTGAACAAAATCAATTACTTAAAACGGCTAATTTAAGTAAAGTAACGAATGAGTTAGAATTATTGAATTCAGGTACTTTACCCAAAACTCTATTTCCAACTTTAAATGGTTTAGATCTAGAACTTGACAAAGTAATGCTACTTGACTTGGCTTCCTATTTACCAGATGATTTACTGGTCAAATCAGATAGAGCTTCCATGGCCAATTCTTTAGAATTAAGACTACCTTTTTTAAACCATAAAATTGTCGAATTTGCCTTAAGCCTGCCAACGCATTTAAAAATTCGTGAACAAACCACTAAATACTTATTTCGTGAAGCCTTTAAAGATTTACTGCCCCAAGACATTCTTAATCGGCCCAAAAAAGGTTTTGGTATTCCCGTTGCCAAATGGATTAATGAAGATTTAAAAGATTTAACCATTCGCTTCTTTGATCCGAAATTTATTGCCCAACAAGAAATTTTCAACAATGAATATATAGCTAATATGCTTTACCTTCACCAAGAACATAAGGTTGATTTACGTAAAGAACTCTGGACTTTACTTATGTTTCAAACCTGGTATGATAAATTTTTTAATTAATATTTTAAGTTCTTTACTTATTCAGTAATAATTAAGGAATTTTTATATTTTATAGCTTAAAATTAAAATAATTACCCTTTAATCCTCTTCCCTTAACAATTGCTTTTATCTTATGTATTCCGAAAATATTGATATTGCCAACTCTATTGTTTTCTTAATTCATCAAGACCGTGTCTTAAGGAGAAGATATAACAAAATATTGCACAATGTTGTTGAGCTTTATGAATTTGACAATATTCAAAAAGCTCTTGAAAAATTAAACCAGACAAAGCCGAATTTAATAATTTTAGATAAATCAGCCTATGAATTTAACAATCATGAAATTGTCCAAAAACTTAAATTAAATAGTGATTCAACAACTGTACCAATATTTTTAAGCACTAAAACCAATAATATTCAAACAAAACTTGCCTATAAGAGTCAAGTTGAATTTATCAATGAAGAAGACATTGATAAAGACTTATTAGCTAAAGTTCAAAACAAATTACACAGTGAACAAATTCACAGTTTAAGCTTTGAACAAACCAAATATTCTAAAGAATTATATACAGATTTCGAAAAAGCCTGCCAAGATTTAAACGAATTAAGCCAAAAATATGAAAAAGTCACACTTGAAAAAGATAATGCTAATTCGCAAATAGACATGTTACGAGTTCAGGATAAAAACCTCCATCGCATAAGTAAAACTATTCGTAAGTCATTTGACATAAATGCCAATTTAAGACAAACCGTAGATGATTTATCGGGCATTTATAATTTAGACTGTTGTTTTGTTACTTTACCAGTTGAAGAAAATAATGATGATACCATAAGATGTGAGAGTGTATCCAATGATGCTTATCGAATTGTTGAAAACGACTTAGATTTAAAGATTTTAAGTATTTTTAAAGCTAATTTTAATATTGAAGATCCGCTCGTTATTTCTGATACCAGTACCGATCCACGCTATAAAATATTTGGCAAAACCCTGCTCGGTAATATTGCGATAAACTCGTTATTTTATTTTCCCATAACCTATGAAAATAAACTTTTAGGCTTACTTGGTGGTATCAAAGTTGAATCCGCGAGTAAATGGAGTAATGATAATGAAAATTTTCTCGTAAGCGTAGCAGGTGAAATAGCTGGTGGTGTAGTCAGCTCAAGATTATATGCAGCCGTACAAAGACAGGCTACCACTGATGGTCTAACTGGATTATTAAATCATCGCACTGGACAGGAAAAATTATCGGAACAGTTAAAAATTGCCGAAAGATATCAACGCAATTTATCAGTTATGATGCTCGATGTTGATTTCTTTAAATCAATCAATGACAATTTTGGACACCCCGCTGGCGATACAGTTCTTAAAGCAGTTGCTAGACTTATTAAAAGTAACTGTCGTGATGTTGACATAGCGGTTCGATATGGTGGCGAAGAATTTATGCTTATTCTTCCCGAAATTGCTCAAGAAGCTGCTATTGTTGTTGCCGAAAGAATCCGTAAAAATTTAAGTAATGAAATAATCTATCATGACAAAATTGAGATTCAAATTACCGCTAGTATTGGTATATCCTCATATCCAGAAGATGCCAAACAACAGCAAAAACTTTTGTCGCTGGCCGACAGATCGCTATATTTATCAAAACGCTTAGGACGCAATCAAGTACACTCAGCTCCTGATTTGCTTTATGAAGAGCTAACAGGGCAAGAACCTATACAAGAACCAATTGCCAAAAATCCATTTATCAAAAATGTCGACTTGCCACCAATTTCTGAATCAGCCAAAGAACAGGAAGAACTAATTCCCGAAGTAATTGAAATGGTTAAGGCTCTTGCTGGATCCTTGTATTCACGCAGTGAATATAATAAATCGCATCATATCGAAACCGCAAAATTAGCTGAAATACTAGCAAAATTTATGGGATTACCAAAACGCGATATTGAACAAATAAGGGTCGCTGGTCTTCTTCATGATGTAGGAACTTTAGCTATCCCTTCCGATTTATTAGATAAGACCGGTGAAATGAATGTTCTTGAAAAAGAAGCCATTAAAGAGCATGTTGTAATTGGTGCTCAAATGTTAAAGCCAATTCGAGCTTTAAAGGATATCTGCGTAATTCTCGAAAACCACCATGAACGCTTTGATGGAACCGGCTATCCCAAAGGCCTAAAAGGTGAAGAAATTCCCTTGGCGTCAAGAATCGTGGCAATCGTTGACTCTTTCCATGCCATGATTTCAGCACGCCCCTATCGTCAAGCAATGACTATTGATGATGCCATAATAGTTTTGCGTAAAGAATCTGGCAAACAGTTTGACCCCTTAATTGTAGATATTTTTATTACAGTTATCAAAGATATTTATAAAAAAGGTTAATTATGACATCGACTCAAACCATTAGCTATGGTCAAATAAAAAAAATCACTTTACCGCCAAATTGGCTAAAAGTTGATGCCAGTTCAAATCTGGCCAGTTTTTCCTGTGTTTACTATCATCCACCTGATTTTAAAGATACCAGAATTTATTTTATGGGTCATTTACCACCATTAGATGATAAAACAGCTAAAGGTCTTAGTAAAATCATAAACATGGATGCCAAAAAAATCACTTTTCCAGATTTTGAAGCAATTTCAACTATTCTACGTAGTGCAAATGATCATCATGAATTTTTAATTAAGGCCGTTTTACCGAAAACAATAAAAGGCAAAGAAGTTTTAATCATTGAAGGACATTGGCAAAAACGTAACTGGGATACCTATTGGATCCTTATTCCGATTATTGATAAAGAACATGATAGTGTTTTTTTACAGGAATTAATTTATTCCAGTCCCAGTGAACAATATTTAAAATTTTACAGTGAAGCAATAGTTAGTATCAATTCCCTTGAATGGCAGTAAAAGTTCAAATACAACTAATCATCAATAAAAGCTCATATCCAATAGTTAAAAGCCAATAGCCTATTTAGACATTTTCCCTGTTGACAATTGTCTTATTTCCGAGGAAACTAATAATAGGAGCCGAAGATAATATGTTAGATACATCACTAAGAACTGAGCTTACATTTTATGCTAAACCACCACTCAAAAGAATTGGCCTAATTCCGTTTGCCGTAGCCTTAATCATTGGTGTGGTCTTAAGCATGATGTGGTTAGTAGTAGCTATTTTTGTGTTTTTTCATAATCATTTAATTGGCTTAATCTTAGGCTTAACAGCTTTTAGTTATGCAAGTTATGCATTTTTAATTAGTTATGGATTAATCCAAGATATGAATTATAGCTTTCGGCTAGAATTAACTCCCAGTGAAATTATCCTAACTAAATACAATACGAAAAAACAAAAAAAATATTTTAAAATGCTACTGATTGACGATATAAAAATTGGCGAATATTATCCTTACAGTGATTCAGCCAGTATAATTCTCTACACCAGTTATACCGAAATGGAAATTCCGCTTTGGCCATTAAACCACAATGGCCAAGATGTAATTGATTATTTAACTGGACGCGGTGTTAAAATTGTCAACGTTCAGTTTGACGACAAATTACCTGATTAAGATATTACCTGATTAAGATTATAATTGTCTTCTAGCTCAAAAGAGTTATAAAGGTTGAATTTTGTCTAATAATGAATTTTTTTAAATCTGTAAATGGTAAAAATCTTAATAAATGGCCAACGACCTATCAATTTTTTCTGCCCAGGCCAAAATGCCACCTTCTAAATTAAATACGTCCTTAAATCCTTGACCTAATAAATAGTCTACACAAGCACCACTTCTACCACCGCTACGACAATAAACAACAATTGTTTTAGACTTGTCAAGTTTAGCCAAATTATTGGGCAATTGCCCCATTGGTATATGCTCGGTATATTCCAATTTACAGATATTAAGCTCTGGCAATTCACGTACATCTAGTAAAATAAAGTCCTGGTTTTCCACAATCATTAATTTAAGCTTTTCCACGCTTATATTTTTGTCCATAAAATTTATTCCTTTTCTTGATAATTTTAAATAAAATGAGTTAATATATATTTTAGACAATTTTTAATATTTTTAAAACCCTATACTTGTAAACAGGAGCACATAATGACATTAGAAGATGCCTTAAAACAAGCTTTAAGTGATGATGAAAAAGTTTCTAAATTTGAAGCTAAAGTTATCAAAGAAATAATTTTAAGCGATAACAAAATTACCCCTCAGGAACGCCAATCTCTCGAATTAGCCTTACATAATAATAAATTTGACAAAGAAGCCTACGAATTATTAAGCGAACTATTAGTACGAACTGATTTAAATACAGTTAACAAATAGTGGATACTAATTCCATTGATTTTTTATAAATTTTAATATCCATGCAGAAATCCTTTGCTAAAATAAGCTATTTCCTTAAATGGAAGGCGTTCTCAAGGATTGAGGCGGGAATTATAGGCTGTATTGTAGCCTTATCAGCTTTAATACTAAGATTTGGTATTGACAATCTTGGAAGTTTACGGGTTCATTTATGTTCAAAATATAATCCCCTACTAGTTTTACCTGCATTTGGCTTAATTGGTGGAATATTATGCGGTCTACTTATTCAGTATGTTTCAACTGATATAACCGGATCAGGTATTCCTAAAGTTAAAAGTTACTTACATAATCATCCTGTAGCCCTAAACATTAAAGTATTATTGGCTAAACTAATTGGCGGAATTTTAGCCTTAGGCACTGGCTTTGCTTTAGGTAAAGAAGGTCCAACAGTGCAAGTTGGTGCTTGTACAGCCTATATTTTAGGAAGATTTAAAATTTTTCCAGCCTTTAATATTAAACAAATGGTAGCTAGTGGTGCTGGGGCTGGACTAGCAGCAGCCTTTAATGCGCCATTATCAGGTGTTTTATTTGTTATTGAAGAACTTTTAAAAGATGTATCCGGATTTACCATTGGCAATACGGCAATTGCTTGTTTTTTTGCCTCCGTAATTTCGTTAGCCCTTGGCAATCGGAGGTTTGACTTAAATAACCAGATCAGTTTACCATTAACTAAATTTTCGGTAATTGATATTCCGTTTTGTATCCTTCTTGGTGTAGCCTGTGGTGTTTTAGGAGCGTTATTTAATAAAAGCTTAATTAGTTTATGTAAAATTAACAATAAGTATTTTGGCAATAAATTTATAATAAGAACAGCTCTAGCTGGATTAATTGTTGGTACTACAATTGCCCTATTGCCAAGTTCTTTTCGTGATTATGCTGGATTGCGGCACTTATTACTTCATGGCCAGACTAGCTTAAACTATGCAATTACAGCCTTAATTATCAATTTTATCCTTACCCTTATCTGTTACGCCAGTGGTGCTCCTGGAGGCTTGTTTGCTCCTAGCCTGACCATTGGCTGTGCCTTTGGTTATATCTTTGGCCTTATGGAATCTTATATACTGCCACACTCAATTTTTGCCCCAACTACGTTAAGTTACGCTGGTATGGCGGCTATGTTTTCTAGTGTTGCCAGGGTTCCAATTACAAGTATGGTAATCGTATTTGAAATTACTCATGATTTTAATTTATTTTTACCTCTAATGATCTGTTCCACAGTAGCCTATTTAGTCGCTGAAGAAATTTACAAGGATTCAATTTATGACCGATTACTCGAGCTTGAAGGCATAGCGATTCCAAAATCTTTAAGTGAAAGCGTTAATATTTCAAATATTACCTGTGCTCAAGTTATGCAAAAAAAACTTGATACTATACAAGTTAATGCAACTATTGTTGAAGCCTTAAACCTGTTTAAAACAATAGATCACAGTGAATTACCAGTAATAGACAATAAGAAATTAGTAGGTTTATTGGCTCGTGAAGATATTATTAAAGCAGCCACTATTGAAAACAATGATACTATTAACAAAATTTACAAAAAAAACCCCATTAGTGTGTATAATACTGATGAACTGAAACTTGCTATCGAATTATTAGAACATTATAAACTATACTGTTTACCAATTAAAGCTAAAGACTCAACATTGTTAGGTATATTAACCAGAACCGATATTTTTAAAACATTAATAAATTTATAAATTTATTATATAATAGATTAATGTTTTTGTTCACTTACTTTTAACTAATACTATGTCACAAATTACAAAATTATTTTTATGGGTATATTTAATAATTGTCATTTTAAGTCAACCGGTATTAGCTAAAATCAAGTCCCACGCCAAAAATAATCCCCTGACTTCAACTAATACTATAAATGGCTATAAAATCATCCAAAACAGTCAAGAATTCGGTCAGGTGTACACTTTAGTCACTCCGTTAGGATTTAAACTTAAAGGGGTTGATGTGAATATTTTAGTAAAAAAACCTGATTATAAAGTGATTTTTCTTAATACAAAAAAACACTTGATTTTTACTGAAACTATTGAAAAATATAACTTTAAAAGAGATATTAACCTACCCCCAAATAATACAATTAAGTATGCCGTAACTCAAGAAAATAGCAATGAAAGAATAAATAATTTTAAACCAAGTAAATATAAGTATTACAAAATTACCGTTGGAATTAGAAAAAGCCTTATTTGTGAATTCTGGACGCTAAAATTACCCAATTTTCCCCAAAACCTTATGGATATAGGGTGTCAATTAGCCTATATTCCTATTGGTTATGGTTTTCCCATTAAATATATTCGTTATGATTTGCACAAAGGCAAATATTCGCCATTGTATTTCCTTGATACCTTGGAAATTAAAACGCAAAAGATTGACCAAAATGAATTTACGGTACCCAAAAACTATACCGTAGTCGATAGCGAGATGTCTGTAGTTATGGGACTTAAACCCCAAAAAGAAAATCAGAATCTCAAGGATTTATTTAAAACAGATTATTAACCTTAGATAAATCCATATAAGAACATCTGCAATAAACGAACCTGGCCAGATCCAAAATTATATTCAAACAAACCTGATATCATTAACGATGTCGTAGCTAGTATGATACTTAAAGCCAAGCAATAGTTATGCTTAGCTATAATAGTTGGCTTAGTTAAATTTGCTAAATAACGTTTAATTCCAAAATAAAATATATTGAATAAAAAATAGAAATAACTAATTAAACCTAGAATACCTAGTGTAGCTAACACCTGTAAATAATTAGAATGGGCGTGGTGGAGATAACTTTCGTGGTAGGGTACCGCAATCTGGGGGACGTAAATATGCGGAAAATTACGTGGACCAATACCAAATACTGGCGACTGTAAAAAATCACTAAATGCAATTAGCCAAACTTTAAATCTTACTAAAATACTAATATCCGTCTGCCAATGCCATAAAGCCCATAAGCGCAAACGTAAATTAGGTAAAAACCAATAAACTGCCCCAGCAAGAAAAATCAATAATAATGGCAAATATTTTATTAAATAACGATTTAAAACAGCTAAAATCAAAACTAATGACAAAATAAAACCAATGATAGCACTGCGTTCACAAGTGCAAAACAAGCCGAAAACATTAATTATTACCAAAATCGTAAACGTATATTTATTGGCGATGACTTTAACAAAGCTTAAGTAGCCTCCTTTAAGCCAATACATACAGGCTAAACTTGCATAAATTTGCATTTCGCCAGCTAAATTCATTGGTGTTGTATTTAAGCCCGTGGCCTGTAAATACTTAAATTTCGTAAAGTGTAAACCAAAACTTTGCTGAATAATTGCAGTAAAAGCTGACAAAGTACCACCTAAAATTAAACATTGAACAGCTTTCACAGTTATGTTAGGGTATCGCTGAATGACAATTATGGCATAGCCATAAATAATCATGGCCTTTAAACTAATTAAACTAAACAAACCTTCCTTAAATCCGCCATTAACGCAGCCAGACAAAAAATTTACCAAGGCAAAAAAGAGAATGGGCATGACAAGTGTTTTATGCACTAACGGCTTTAAATAATATTTAAAATACCTAGTTAGACCGACACTTAAGCTTATAAAGAATTCAATTACCCAACCAATTATTAAAAATATCCAGGCCCAGGTAATTGGTAAACTTAAAGTAAAAGCTAAAATTAAAAAATTAAGATTTTGGCATTTTTTTAAAACTTTAGCTATTTTAATTCTGTTTAAATTGTTTGAGTCAAAAGTTTTTAAGTTAAAATAATTCACATTGATCCAAAACACTAAAACCCATAATTTCTTCAACCTCTTTAAGCGTCTGTATCGCTATTTTTCGTGCCTGTTGATTGCCATAAGCAAGAATCTTAAAAACTTCATCAGGATTTTTAGCTAACATAGCCCGTTTTTCCCGAATTGGACCAAAAAAATCATTAATATGGTTAGCTAACTGTTTTTTACATTCTAAACATCCGATTAAGGCACTTTCACATTCATTTTTTACTTGATTTTGAATTGCTTTATCCGTAATTATTGTATAAAGTGGATAAGGTACTTCACATAAATCGGTGTGTCCTGGGTCGCTTAGGCTAATTCGACTTCGATCTGTAATAGCTTTAGTAATTTTAGCTTTGGTCAATTCATTAGTATCAGCAATTTTAATATCATTTTCAGCCGATTTGCCCATTTTTTGACCATCAATACCTTTGATTAAAGGAGTTAACGTAAATTTTGGTTTAGGCTCGGGAAAATAGTTAACCTTATATAAATTATTAAATCTACGTGCTATATCACGGGCAAATTCTAAATGTGATTCTTGATCCTTACCAACCGGAATTAAATTTCCTTTAAAAATTAAAATATCAGCCGTCATTAAAACCGGATAGCCTATTAATCCATAAGTTGCTTTAGAACTGGCTTCACTTTCATCACCAGCCAACATTTTAATCATATCCTTTAGGGTTGGTTCACGTTCTACCCAATTTTGTGGCGTAATCATTGATAAAAGCAGATGCAAAATAGCAATTTCCGGAATTGCTGACTGCAAATAGACTGTAGCTTGTTCCGGATTTATACCCACACTTAGCCAATCTAATAAAACTTCAAAAACATTTTGTTTAATTTGAGCGGATTCATTATATTTAGTAGTAAGAGCATGCCAGTCGACGATTGAAAAGAAACAGTCATAATGCTTTTGAAATTCAAGCCAGTTTACTAAAGTTCCATAATAATGACCAATATGCAACCTTCCTGTAGGTCGCATACCTGACATAACTTTATCTTCAAATGGTGACAAATTTTACGATTTCTTTTGAGCTTTCAAACGATTACGTTTTCTAATTTCTTTAGCTTTCCGTCGTACACGTTTTTCACGGGCATTATACTTATTGGTCATCTTGACTAATTAACTCCAAATACTACTATTATATAATTCTACAGCTATTTACCAGAATTTAAAATTGTATTTTTCTATATTTAAAATTATTAAATATTAATTTTCAAGTGTAAAAGATTGAGAAAAAGGGTATTTAATTTATAGATAATAAAAATTTAATATTTAACAAGGCTATCAAGTGTCACAAAAAATTACTGAAGATTTATCAGATAACTGGTTGCAACCAAGCGATCAAGATCATAATGAAGAAATATCTGATTTGGATAGCGAAGAAGAAGGACTTCCTGAAATTCCCATTGAGCCAGGATATACTGACGATTCAATAAAACTTTATTTACGTGAAATTGGCAAAGTTAAGTTAATTAAACCTGATGAAGAAATTGAATTAGCCAGATTAATTACTAAAGGTGACAAAGATGCCAAAAAAAATCTTATCAAGGCCAATTTAAGGTTAGTTATATCAGTAGCAAAAAAATACTTAAATCGGGGTTTATCTTTTCAAGATTTAATCCAGGAGGGTAATTTAGGATTAATTAGGGCAGCTGAAAAGTTTGATCATACTAAAGGGTTTAAATTTAGTACTTACGCAACTTGGTGGATTCGCCAAGCCATAAGCCGTGGTATAGCGGATAAGGCTAGACTAATTAGAGTGCCAGTGCATATGGTTGAATCAATTAACCGCTTAAAAAAAATCAGTTCTAAATTGGCCCAAGAATTAGGACGAGCCCCAAATGAATATGAGTTATCAGCAGCCCTAGATATTCCCGTACACAAAATCCAGGAAATAATCCAGTCCGACCGTGAACCAGTATCTATGGAATATCAGTTAAACGCTGAAGATGAAACCTATTTAGGCGATACAATTGAAGACAGTGAACACAATCGACCTGATTATTCGACTACTGAAGAGTTATTGCGCAAAGATGTCAACAAGATATTAAATCAGTTAAATCCTCGCGAACGTGATATTGTCTATTTGCGTTTTGGCCTTGAAGATGGCAGACCCAGGACACTTGAAGAAGTCGGCCGACTCTTTAATATAACCCGCGAACGCGTTCGACAGATTGAACATAAAGCCTTTCGCAAATTACGCCAGCCTAACTGGATTAATAAACTGGCGGGCTACCTGGACTAACGCAATATAAGATAAAGCCTTTCGCAAATTACGCCAGCCTAACTGGATTAATAAACGGGTGGGCGACTTGGACCAACGCCTAAAATACCTTTTAAAAAGCTTAAACCTTTTTCTGGCTGTGGTTTAGATATTAGACATCATTATTATTGATTGAAAAGGCTTTATATATACTTTTTTGTAAAGTTGGTTATCAAGAAAATATCTCTTTAACATTGAAATTAAGTATTATAAGAAAGAAGAATTTATGGCTAATATAATGTTAAAGCAAATCGTCAACATCGAATTATTATTAGACATGTTAAAGTCTGGTAACCGGACTGAGCTTAGGGCTGTTTTAAATGAAGAACAGGCTTATGATATTGCTCAATGTTTAGCAGATATGAAACCTGATGACCGTAATGCCTGTTTTCGCCTATTGGACATTGCCAACGCTGGTACCGTTCTATCCGAGCTGGATAGTAATATTCAATCGGAAATTTTAGCTAATTTAAATAATATTTTCCTTATTCCCATTGTAAGTAAAATGTCTCCTGATGATGCTGTTGACCTCTTAAATTCCTTGCCAAGCAAACAGGTAACGGAAATAATAAATCAAATTAGTGATTTGCACATCAAAGAAAATATAGAAGAACTTTTAAATTTTGATAAACATACCGCTGGCGGCATTATGTCAACTTCATTCTTTGCCCTAGATCAAATGATGACCGTAGGATCTGCCTTAACTTATCTTAAACAGTCTTACCGTAAGCTTGAAGATGAAATTTATGATATCTATGTTATTGACTCTAGTAACAAACTAGTTGGCTGGATAACGGTCAAAGAATTATTTATGGCTGATGAAAGTAGTATTATTGCTAATATCATGGATAAAGAAGTTGTAAGCGTTTTAACCAGCGTAGATCAAGAAGAAGCAGCCCAGATTATGAGTCGTTATGACTTTTTAACCTTGCCTGTAGTTGATGAAAATGGTTGTTTACGGGGAATTATTACAGCTGATGATGCATTTGATGTACTTCAAGAAGAAGCTACCGAAGATTTGTTTCAGTCTCAAGGTATTTCTCAAGCCAAAGGTGAAACAGACAAAGCTTTAAAATTAAGTGTTCGTAAAGCCTTTAAAGCAAGATTGCCTTGGTTGTTAATAACTGCTGTAATTGAAACAGGGTCTGCAAGTATTATTAATCATTTTGATTCAGTTATTCAACAGACTGTTGTTGCAGCATCTTTTATGCCCCTTTTATCCGGTGTAACCGGATCAGTAGCAACTCAAAGTACTTGCATTGTCATTCGCGGGGTAAACGTTAACGAATTAAGTAGTAAAGCTGCTTTAAAAAATATTTTTCACGAACTGAGAGTAGGCATGTTACTAGGTATATGTTGTGGCATATTTGCCAGTATCGTTAGTTATAGTTTTCATAATGGCTATAACAATTTAGGTCTTATTGTTGGATCCAGTCTATTTTTAACCATGACGGTTGGTGTTTTTATTGGTACAGTCATGCCCTTAATCTTTGGCAAACTAGGTATTGATCCAGCTCACGCTAGCGGCCCATTTATTACCAGTCTTTTAGACGTGTGCACGATGACAATTTATCTAACAATTGTTCACACTTTTATTCATTGTATAGCTTAAACTATTAAATTGTTAGACATTAATCAGATAATTGAAGTTTTAAATAAAAATTATGCCAAAAAATCCTCAACATTTATATAATAAACGTAATCAAATCCTTAAACAAGAACGTGATGACTTAATCAAAAAACGCCAAGCTAAAAATTTAAATCATGCATACACCCGTATTCTTGACTTGGTTGATAATGATTCTTTTGCCGAAATTGACCAAAACATTATTCATCAATGTCAAAATTTTGACATGAATCAAAAAATTATTTATGGTGATGGCGTAATAACTGGTTTCGCCAAAATAAATGAACGCGATATCTATTTATTTTCGCATGATGCCGTTTTTTTAGGTGGCGCTCTGGGTACAGCTTTTGCCAAAAAAGTGTGTAAAGTTATGGAATTAGCCAATCAAAATGGCTGCCCTTTAATTGGGCTTAATGAAAGTAGTGGAGCCAGAATTCAGGAAGGGGTAAGTTCGCTAGCTGGCTATGCCGATATCTTTTACAAAAATGTCAAACTTTCAGGAGTTGTGCCCCAAATATCCTTAATTTTAGGTCCTTGCGCTGGCGGCGCTGTTTATTCACCAGCACTTACTGATTTTGTCATTATGGTAAATAAACAAAGTTATATGTTTATAACTGGCCCTGATGTTGTCAAATCAGTTACCGGTGAAACTGTCAGTTTTGAAGAATTAGGTGGAGCCTTAATGCATAACCAGGATAGTGGTGTTGCTCATTTAATTGCCAACAGCGACGAAGAAGCCTTTAACCTTTGTCAAACTTTGCTAAGTTACCTACCTAGCAACAATCTTGAATTACCACCTTTTATTGAAGTTGGCGATGAAGCAATACCAGAATCAAGCAATCTGCTTGATGAAATGATACCAAATGATCCTAGTAAAAGTTACAACATGATTGAAGTAATTAAGGCTATAGTTGACTTTGAAGAATTATTTGAAATTAGTGGATTTTTTGCCCCCAATATTATTACCGCTTTTGCCCGCATTGGTGGCAATACTGTTGGCATTGTAGCCAATCAACCTAATTATCTAGCCGGTGTACTTGATATTAATGCATCAGTAAAAGGAGCCCGTTTTATCCGATTTTGTGACGCTTTTAATATTCCGATTCTTACTTTTGTTGATGTACCAGGTTATCTTCCAGGTACTAACCAGGAAAAAAATGGCATAATTAGACATGGCGCTAAATTATTATACGCATACTGTGAAGCCAGCGTAGCCAAATTAACCGTTATTACCCGTAAAGCATATGGTGGAGCCTTTGATGTTATGGGGTCAAAAAATGTTGGTGCTGATTTTAATATTGCTTGGCCGAACGCAGAAATTGCCGTGATGGGAGCTAGTGGTGCCGTTAATATACTTTATCGCAAAGAATTATCTAACTGTAAAGATCCAGCGATACTAAAAGACGAATTAATTGAAAATTATCAAAATTGTTTTAGCAACCCATATGTAGCAGCTGAACAAGGGTTTGTTGATACTGTTATTCTACCTTCTTCCACCCGAAACCTATTAATTAACCTATTAAAAATCAATCAAAATAAAAGAATACCTTTACCTAATCGTAAACATGGTAACATACCACTATAAAAATAATTTAAACATTTTTTGTCAAAAGATTACGTTTTAAATAAAGCTCTGGATAAATAAGTTTATATGAATTTGTCTCATTTAAAAATGAAACAATATTTAAGGGTACATCTATTGGCTGAGGCAATCTGGCTTCATAATCCAATAGGGGATCATTTTTTTTGATTATATTAATAAAAATATCGGTCAATAAATTATCAATATCATTAGGGAAAAGACAAAAACAGCCTTTTAAAGAATTATTTTTATCTTTAATATGCTGAACTCGATTTAAAAAACTGGAGACAATTTGTTTATAAATATTATTATTAAAATCCAATGGGTTAAACTGAGCAATATATGTAAACAAAATTAAGCAGTTATTATTACTATCATTTAAAAATATATCATAAAACGGCAAATAACTTTTTTTAAAAAAACCCTGAGATAATTGTTTTAATTCACCGGACTTTATATGACTAATTGACTTCCATAATTCAAGCTGTCGATTGTAAAGACCAGTCTGATGAGCTAGTTTAAAAAAATCGATCATAATCCATTTTATAAAATTTTCGATAACATTATCACAATCAATAAATTCAAATTCTGTATTAAATACCGCCTCATCTATATCTTGGGGTGATACCAATCGAGGTCGAGCAACAATCTGACCTAAGGTCTGTTTGTCAACATCTTTTAATTCTATATTTAAAATATTCAAGCTAATACCAGATTTTCTTCTAATTATTTGTTTACGGATTAAATACAATGGATAATAATATATAATAAACTATAAACAGAAATCCTAATCATATAATTTAACTAAAAAATACCTGACTTAATTTAGCATATTAATAAATAAATTCACATTTAGTCAAAATATGTAGATATTTACTAAAAGTATCGTTTAAGTAAATATCTAAAAGGGTATGATTAGTCTAGGTAATCTTAACTTAAATAATCAAATGAGTCTACTTCCTACTAAAGCTAAGCCAAATAAAAATAATCAAAATAATGACTTGTCATTGTTTAAAGATTTGAAATCCGGGAATAAACAAAAAACCGGAGATTTTATCTGGTCTTATCTTGAAAGTGTATATGCAATAACGTATATAGCTACAACATCCTCTGATATTGCCGAAATTTTAACAATACAAATATTTCAGCAAGCTTTTGACAATTTAAATAAAATCAATTTAAAAGAGGTCAATTACTCAGCCTGGGAATGGTTGTCAAGTTTTATCGTTTTAGTATGTTCAAGTTACCATGAGGAAAATTCTGGTGAAATTTTAGAAGACGACGAAAATATGGATTCTTTTAATGATGATATAAGCCCATTTGACTGGGAAACTACAATTGTGCTTGGTCCAACTCGTATGAAGAAATGCCTGGCAACTTTAACTGAAGAACAGCAAAAAGTATATTTATTAAGACACAAACTTGACTTAAAATATAATGATATAGCCAGCATTTTAAACTATTCATTAGAAAAGGTTACTACACTATTATTTAGATCAAGAATTCAAATAGTAAAATGCCTGGGCAAAGGCTAAATTTATGAGGTGATTTTAAAGTCTTGACTGAACATTTAGCTAATTAATTTTCAAGAAGTTAATATAAGTTTAGAAAGTCATTTACGAGATAAATAATTGGGTATAAAAAAAATATAAACTTAATATAAATAGATAAGGAAAAAAAAATCTTAAAATGAATTGCACCAGATTTCGCTATCTTATTCAAAAAAATTTCGATACTGATTTAACTAAACAAGATGAAAATGCATTGTTAAAACATCTTGATTCATGTGATTCATGTGGTAAATTTAACCACCAAATTCAACAAGTTATAATAGGCACAAACGATTTAAACCTACCTAAGTCAATTTTACCGCAAAGTCCTGAAGCTATTTGTAAAAAAATAATTCAGGATTTACCAAAACCAAAGAGTAATTTAGTTATTCTTATCGAATCGATTATCGCAAAATTCAAAAAAGCCCCCGAATCTAAAAAACTTACTAATCATTCACAAGAGTCACATGAACAAATTTTAACTAAACCGAAAAACTCCAAGGAAAAGACTCAAGAAATTGAAGAAGAACATTTAGCTCAAACAAGTAGATTACGTTCACTAGGCAAAGCCGTTTCCGATTTAGTTGTTGAAAGTAGAGAATCTCAATCAACGACAAAATCATTGGGTCAAAAATTAAAAATTAATACTGGTAATGCTTTAACTCAAGAAGAAAGACCTTTAACAGCTGCTGAGCTTATCCGTTTAAAAGTAGCTGAAAATCAAAGAAATGCTCATGAAGCTGAAAATCACATAATTGAAGAACCTAAAAAAGCTGTTAAATTAGATAACGGAAACTACGTCAATCAAAATGTATCAACAAATCCAATTGATATGGGTAATTCATCTAACCAACCAACCTTTAAATCAACTGGCAATAGTCAAAGTGAAGATCAAATGATTGTTGAGCCTATTCTAGGTGGCTGGGGTAATACAGCACCAATGCCACATAAACCAGCATTATGGGAAGATGAAGAAGCAAATGCACAAATAGACTCTGATGCTTTAACTTCCTGGAATTCTCCCCAAAATGAACCTAAAACTATTCCACAAGATGCAGTTTCTAAAAAAACAACATCCCAAGCTACTGGTTGGGAAACTCAATCATCTGAATGGTTAGCCACAAACTCATTTGAAAGTAATGTTATCCAAGAACCTGTACATTCAAACAACCAATCAGGCTGGTCAAGCCCAAATCTAGTCTCTAACCCAAATGTTAAACAGCAAAATAATGATATTAAAAACATTTGGGGTGCTAATACTCAATCCGATACCAATAAATCTAGTAACAAAGTTTCTGACAGTCAATCAGTAGCAGCTTGGGGATCTCCAACTCCTAATCAGGCTGTTTCTGACAATCAATCAATAGCTGTCTGGGGTGCTGCTACTAGCTCATCGCCAATATCAAATCCAGTAGCACCCGTTCAGCCAATTAATGACTCAGTTTTACCTTCTCAAGATGTGGCCGTCTGGGGGTCACCAGAACCTATCGCTCCAGCTAATACAGTACCACCAAGTCCAGCCAGTAACGAATCGGCTTTTAGCGCACAACCAGGTATCTCTGCCTGGGAGGCACCAGCTCCTATCGCTCCAGCTAATGCGGTATCACCAAGTCCAACCAGTAACGAATCGGCTTTTAGCGCACAACCAGGTATCTCTGCCTGGGAGGCACCAGCTCCTATCGCTCCAGCTAATACAGTACCACCAAGTCCAGCCAGTAATGAATCGGCTTTTAGCGCACAACCAGGTATCTCTGCCTGGGAGGCACCAGCTCCTATCGCTACAGCTAATGCTGTATCACCAAGTCAGCCAGAATCAGCTTTTGGCTCACCGCAAAATGTAGCAGTTTGGGGAACTCCAGAACCTATCGCTCCAGCTCATACAGTACCACCAAGTCCAGCCAGTAACGAATCGGCTTTTAGCGCACAACCAGGTATCTCTGCCTGGGAGGCACCAGATCCTATCGCTCCAGCTAATACTGCGCCACCAAATCAGGCAAGTCACGAATCGGCTTTTGGTTCACAGCAAGGCGTTTCAGCCTGGGGAGTCCCACAACCTATCGCTCCAACTATTACTGCGCCACCAAATCAGGCAAGTCACGAATCGGCTTTTGGCTCACAGCAAGGCGTTTCAGCCTGGGGCGCTCCTCAACCTACGACTCCAGCTAATACTGCGCCACCAAATCAGGCAAGTCACGAATCAGCTTTTGGCTCACAGCAAGGCGTTTCAGCCTGGGGAGCTCCACAACCGACGACTCCAGCTAATTCAATGCCACAAAATCAGCCCCACAGCCAATCAGCTTTTGGCTCACAGCAAGGCGTTTCAGCCTGGGGAGCTCCACAACCTACGACTCCAGCTAATTCAATGCCACCAAATCAGCCCAATAGCCCGTCAGCTTTTGGTTCACAACCAGGTATATCAGGCTGGGGCGCTCCTCAACCTACGACTCCAGCTAACGCAATACCAACAAGTCCAGAATTTAATAATGGTTTTAATCCAGAGAATTTTGCCACTAATTCTAACAATTCTTCAGTCGATTTTAACCAACCCTGGAATAATGCCAATAATTTTCCCCAAGAGAATGGAGTCAACAATGATATTTTTGATACTAGTAATAAACCTACTGAATCTTCATCACCCAAAAAACCTGTACTGAACCGAAGAAACGTTATTATTCCCGAAGAGCAGATAAGTACGGGTAATTGGAAGGCCTTTACCCCAAACCAAAATGCCTTAGGCGCAATAAACAAAACGACAGAAAGAGTTTCACAAACGAACCCATCATTGAAAGGAGAGAATCCTTTTGAAAATGAAAAAAGCAATAATCAGTCACAGCTCAATCAGCCAATTCAAACTGCCAATCCCATAGCTAATAGCCAGCCGGTTAACAACCAATCACCGTTTAATCAGCCTATTCAATCGACTAATCCCATAGCTAATAGCCAGCCGGTTAACAACCAATCACCGTTTAATCAGCCTATTCAATCGACTAATCCCATAGCTAATAGCCAGCCGGTTAACAACCAATCACCGTTTAATCAGCCTATTCAAACGACCAATACCATATCTAATAACCAGCCGGTTAACAACCAATCACCGTTTAATCAGCCTATTCAAACGACTAATCCCATAGCTAATAGCCAGCCGGTTAATAATCAGTTGCCTTTTAATCAGCCTATTCAAACGACCAATGCCATACCTAATAACCAGCCGGTTAATAATCAGTTGCCTTTTAATCAACCTAATCAACCGATTCACAATACTAACTCCATTACTTCAAGTCCAAGCGACAACTCTTCTTCAGGTTTACTTGGCCAAATTAGTGATTCAGATATGGATAAAATATTTTCGGAAAATTTAGGGCTTAAAGAAAATTCTAGTTTTACTACTGCTCCAGTTCAAAACAATTTTTCTAATCCAATTCCACCTATGTCAGCCATTAATCAGCTCGAAAACAGACCTGGTTCAAATATTACTAAATTAAATTCGCCAAAATCAGAATCTGGCTCTAATAATACCTCTGATAAAACACAAAGTGGGCTATTTAATTTAAATGATGATGATATAGATAAAATATTTTCGGAGAATTTAGGGTTTAAGGAAAATTCTAGTTTTACTACTGCTCCAGTTCAAAACAACATTTCTAACCCCATTGCGCCAATGCCTCCCGTAAACCTACCTGAATACAAGCCAGAACCTAGTACTAATACACTAAATTCATCAATCGCTGAAGTCAACTTGAATACTACATCCGCAACAGCGCCAACCGGATTGTTTAACTTAAACGATGATGACATGGATAAATTATTTGCTGTAAATTTAGGAATAAACACTGAATTAAAACCGATCCTTCCCCAATCCAATCCAGTTCAGTCAACTAACCAACAACAATCCAACCCAAATCAACCGGTTTTTGATCAACAACAGTCTAATCCAAATCAACCAGTTTATAACCAACAACAATCCAACCCAAATCAACCGG
>JAKAZS010000107.1 GCA_021815785.1 bacterium | reverse complement strand
ATGTTAACTGAATAAATTTATAACTAATCATAAAATTTTATCCTAGGCCTTATACTTTACTAATGACAGTAGCAATTCCTTGGCCAACACCAATACACATTGTTGCTAGACCATAATTATAATCATTTCTTACCATTTCATATATTAATGTTGAAAGAATTCGCGCTCCACTAGCTCCAAGAGGATGGCCAACCGCTATCGCGCCACCATTAACATTAACTATTTTGGGGTTTAGCTTTAATTCCTGAATACAAGCCAAGCTTTGTGCCGCAAAAGCTTCATTAAGCTCAATTACATTAATATCACTAATTTTCAAATCAGCTTTTTTTAAACACTTTTGCGTTGCCGAAACTGGACCTATACCCATTATAGACGGATCAACACCCGCAACACTTGAAGCCACAAACTTTGCTAATGGCTTTAAATTATATTTTGCAACAACATCTGCTGATACAACCAATAATACACAGGCTCCATCATTAATGCCAGAAGAATTTCCCGCTGTAACGGTGCCATTTTCCTTAAAGGCTGGTTTTAATCTTGTCAAATCCTCGATTTTGCAATCCATCCGAGGATGCTCATCATGGTCAACGACAAACGATTGTTTTATCTTGGTTACGGTTAGGGGCATTATTTCATTAGAAAACCGATTGTTACTTTTAGCCATAGCATATTTTTGCTGGCTGACTAACGCAAATTCATCTTGATCTGACCTGGAAATATTGTATTTTTGTGCTACATTTTCAGCCGTCTCACCCATTGTATAAGGATAATACATTTGCGCTAGTTTAGGATTAATAAAACGCCAACCAATTGTTGTATCATAAAGGATATTATCCCCACGTTTAAAGGCTTCATCTGATTTAGCCATAACGAATGGAGCACGAGACATTGATTCAACTCCACCGGCAATAAATATGTCGCCTTCATTAGCTAATATGGACTGACAGGCCATATTTACAGCCATTAGACCAGAACCGCAGAGGCGGTTAACCGTTGATCCAGGAACTGTTACCGGTAAACCAGCTAATAAACTAGACATTCGGGCAATGTTACGGTTATCTTCACCGGACTGATTAGCACAACCTAAAATCACATCATCAATTAAGGATGGGTCAATTTGAGGGTTACGCTTCATTAACGCATTAATAACTTGACTAGCTAAATCGTCAGGTCTAACTGAAGCCAAAGCACCACCATACCGGCCAAATGGACTTCGTAAAGCATCAATGATAAACGCCTGTCTATTCATTATCAATTTCCTTTGCATTAATTATCCACCAAGTGTTATCCTTAGCCAATTTATTTAATAAATAACTGGGTGTATTTAAATTATGAGCAACTCTCGCTCTTACATTAGGATTAGGGTCACTAGCTAATTTTGTCAATGTTTCGATTGAAGTATTTGGGTTAGAAGCAACCTTTAATCTGATTTTAGCAAATGAATTCTGGCTTAATTTTTCTAATATGCTGATTGGCGTCTTACTATTTTTCGCTAATTCTAATAAAATTAAAGTATCATCAAGATTACTTAAATTTTTTAAGATATTTTCTGGAGTCACTATATTTCCGGCTACGACAGCTTTAACCGCAATATCTTTACTTGCGCTTAAATTTTCTAAGATGTTTATTGGTGTTTTAGAATTACCGGCTAGTAATAATTGTAACTCTTTACCAGCGCTTTGAGCAATACTGTGATATATTTCCACTGCTAAATTCGGTCGGGAAAGAATGCGTTGGCTTAAAACAATGTCATCAGTTTTAGCCAGGTTAACTAGCAATTCATTAGGTGTAGATTTGTTATTTACTAATAATCTTAAAACAAAAGTATTATTGCCCTGGGCTAATTTATTTAACACTGCAACCGGAGTAAATTCATTTTTAGCCAGAGCGACTTTAATATCATCATTATTTAAATTATAGAGTGTATTAAATATTTTATCTCTTTGGGCATAAACATTATCATTTCCCGCAAAATTATTTTCCGCCAATATCAATTTAACACTTAAATCATCATCTTTAACTAGTAATTCAGCACAGGAACTCGGAATGAATTTATTAGCAGCTAAGGCCATTTTAACAATAGTACTAGGATTATTTGCCAAACTTATATAATCATCATTGCTTAAATCAACTCTTTGAGCTAGTGTTTGCAAAACCGCAATTGAATCTGATTTTAACAAGGCCTTTTTTATCGGCAAATCTAATTTTGCTTGTTTCGCAATGGCTGTTAAAACACGCGGATCTTCATCTTTAACTAAAGTCATTAAAGTTTCGATCGGTGTTTTTGGGTTTAAGGCTAAAGCATACCTTACTTTACCAATAGGATCCTTAACCAAAGAATTTAAATCACTAAGGGTAATATTAGAATTATGGGCAACTTCGGCTCTTACCATGGGATTAAGGTCATTGACTAATTTATTGAGAATATTAACCGTGCAGTTAGGATTACTGGCTACGGCTTCTCGTACTAAAGGATTTTTATCAGAAGCAAGATAAAGGAGAAGATTACTGGTACAAGAATTATTAGCAGCACACAAGGATCTTACCCCAAGATCTCCGTCATGGGCTAAAATATTTAAAACATCTGGAGCTTGATTTACTTGCTGAGCCAGACAAGTTCTAATGGTTCGATCCCCAGTTTTGGCTAAAAATATTTTTAAAGCAGCCGGTGAATTTTTATTTAAGGCTAAATTTATGAGCATGACCTGAGTTCGGACAGGGCTTTGCGATAACTCAAACAATATATTACTAGGGACAAATGGATTTAAGGCCAGCAATTCATATATGCCAGGATCTTTACTCATTAATAGCTGTTTAATTACGGGTTCTTTCAGAGCCTCGCGATTTTGCGTCAAATATGCTAACACTATAGATCTTGAGCTGCCGGCCAATTGATAAGCAATGCTGGACTGAATATTGGGATTAGAGGCTACGGCACTTTTAAAAACGTCATTAGTAGTAAACTTTAATTTCAAATTATCTTGAATCGCATCCTTCAACGCTTCGGTAGGACAATTAGGATTGGCTAAGGCAAAAATTGCCACAAATGGTAATGGGTGGTTATAAAAAATGGATTTATGAAAATCATATCGCGGTATCAGTGAATCAATCCATAAATCATGATAACTACCAATATTAAAACTTTCTTCCTTTAAAGTGCTTTCCTGAGCATTAAGCTCTTGGTTAGACAACATTATTATTAAAAATAACCCCAAAATTAATTTTAATATTTTCACTTATTTTCTCCAACATTTTGGCTTTGCTTAATATTGTTAATAGCCTCGATAACTATTTCTGGCGTTATAATTTCTGGAAGGATAACTGGTTTAAGCCTATCATACGGACTGTAAATTACATATAAGGGCACACCTGACCGGCCAAATTTCTTTAACATATTAGTTATTTCAGGGTTTGCTAAAGTCCAATCAAATTTAAGGGCAATAACTTTATTTTGCTTAAATGATTTTACTACATCTGGATTTTCAAGAACTAATCTTTCGTTCGCTTGACATGTAAGACACCACTTAGCCGTAAAATCATAAAACAAGATATCATTACCTTGCATAAGATCGTCAAGAAGATTTTTATTATAACTTATCCAATTAATTTTATCTGGTTGAAAAGCTATTTCTGATTTATTAGATTTTGGCTTAGCGCTTAGAGTAGGATAAACTAATAGATAAAATGAAAGGGCAATAAGTGATATCATAATAGTATTCACGGCTAATTTCTTTTGATTAGAAGAATTTAGATTAATAGTCTTGCTTTGCAGAAAAATAACCAAAGCTAAAGTATTGATAAAAAACAAAAAATTAATAAACATCGTAAGATCAATTTGCACAACTAGTACCGACATTAACCATATTGCCGTAAACAACATGATAAAGCCCATACTTTGCTTAAGCGTATCCATCCACAAACCTGGTTTAGGGATAAATTTAATTAATTGAGGATTTACTGCGATTAACAAATAAGGAACCGACATTCCCAAACCGATTGTCATAAAAATAAGCAGTGAAATATACCAAATTTGAGCAAAAGCAAAACCTAAAGCCGATCCTAAAAATGGAGCTGTACAAGGTGTGGATAGACAAGTTGCTAACACGCCATTAAAAAAGGTGCCCAGATAACCCTTATTGTCACTAAGTTTATTTAAAGAAGTGGTTGGCAGCGGAACATCAATATAAAAAATGCCAAATAAACTTAATGACAAAATTACAATTAGACAAATCATAAATATTAAAAATAGCGGCGATTGAAATTGAAATCCCCAGCCGATATTATTACCAAGTATTTGCAATAAAATAATTACAAAGCTTAAAACGGCAAAAGAGACCCAGATGCCAAGCGAAAAAACCAAACCCTGATTTCTTATTTGCGTTTTATTACTTTGCGCTTCTTCAACAAAACTAAGCACTTTTAAGGCTACAACCGGTAAGACACAAGGCATAAAATTTAAAATAAGGCCACCAATCAAGGCAAATCCTAATATGGAAAATATTTTAAAAAAATCAAATTTATTGTTTGCGTTAATTGGATCAGCTTTAACTATTGGGGTAGAAATATGCTCCGTGGGAATCGTATTAATTTGACTATTGGTAAATTTTGAATAACGCTGATTCATTGGCGAATTAGCTAAAACGGGTAAGTCTAATTTTAAATCAGCCGATCCTGGCATACAGGAATTTTTACAGGCCAGCCAAGTTATTCTAGCCTTAAAATACAATTTGTCGCCAATTTTATAATTGGGCTTAAGCTTAATTATGAACGGAATAAATACCTGGTTTTCATAGCCTATAGTTTTAAACCCCGAATCTAAAAAAGTTGTTGGCTGCGGCCAAGGTAAAGCTTCAACTGTATAATTAGGCTGTGGCATCCAAGTTATCGTCGTTGGCTTACCGATATCACCAGGGTTTTTATAGTAAATATGATAATTTGGCTTTAATTGAAAATTAATGCCAAGTTTTATTGTTTTTTGTCCTGGCGATACCGCCAAACATTCTGGTACAATTTCAACATTAAGCGTATTGCCGTCAAAAACTGTTTGAGCTTTAACTGATAAACAGCCCAATAATATAATCACCAGGCAAAAATTGACAACTTTATTTCTAAAATATGACATAGTAATTTTCAATAACTTACGAATTACTATTATTATATGCTTATTCTTGAAAATGTTTAAATAAAATTAAGAAAATTTGCTTTGCAATATTGTGTTCGGAATAATTAAAGGCGAATTTAATAATTCACATTCATATCAATGATTTTTGAGTTAATTGCCTACCTAAACGATTTCTTATTGAATTATTGGTGTAGACAATATTGCCAAAAGTATTATGTAGGACTTCACTATTAATATTGACAAGTGTCATGAGTATAAGAATTTATACTTAAAGAATCTAATGAACCTTGAAAATCTGGAATATATCCTTGAAGATTAGCAATTTTTTTATCAAAACTAATTTCTCTAGGAAAAACCAAATTTGTCCAAATTTCAATCTGACGAATACCAAATTGATAAAAAGATTCAACCAAGTTTTAACTTCAAATCCTGCAAAAATAAAAAAAAATTAATTTGGCTGATTGAGTATTTTAATATTTTACTAAATACCCGGATCAAAAGATTTATGTCATTGTAAAGGAATATTTGGCTTACATAATAAATATTTATCTATTTTCAATGCACTAATTTCAAGAGTTGGCTTTTCGGTTGATACCAATTGGGCGATAGCTTCACCGATGGCAGTTGAATGTTTAAACCCATGACCAGAGCACGCTGAGCATAGTAAAACACGATTATATTTTGGCAGCCAGTCAATTACAAAACCACTGTCAGGTGTAACAGTATACAGGCAAACAGCTGATTTAATGCATTTGGATTTTACCTTTGGAAAAAATGGTGCGACCTTTCGCTCAAACATAAAACTTGTTTCTTCGGACGAAACATCGCGAATAACAGAATCCGGTGTCACGATTTTATCATAATCTGCTGAAGCGATTTTGAATCCACCGGTAACACCATTAACAGCCGGGAATCCATAAATACCATTATCAACACCTTTTATCTGCCAGATAAATATTGGAAGTTGCGAAAAATCATCATACGAATCTGCTATATCAAACCAATAAAGCACTTGCCTATGGACTTTAAACAGCGAATTATATTCTTGAGATAAAATTTCAGGTATCCATGGTCCGACAGTTAACACTAAGTTATCAGCAATATATGAATTTTTATCGGTGTTAACTATAATACCATAAGGCTTTTCTTCAAAATTCAGTAATTTTTCATTGACATGAATATCAGCACCACAATTTATAGCTAGTTTTAATTGTGTTGTGATTACTAATTCAGGCCGCAAAAAACCAGCTTCATACTCATAATAACCCATCTCATCATTAGCGACTTTAAATTGTGGAAATTTTTCTCTAATGTCCTTAGCTGTTAAAATGTTATGTTTAATATTATATTTTTTAGCAGCAGCCAGTGTATTTTCAAAAAAATTTTTTACATGGACAACAGAGGTCTCATTCGAATCACTAGAAATAATTAGTCCGCCGGTAATTTCAAGTAATTTATTGTTTGATTTATTTTCAATTTCCCGAAAAATTTCATATGACCGTAAAGATAAAGGAGTATAAATTTCACCTTCGCCTATCGCCTGACGTGTAATTCGAGTGTCACCATGAGTAGAACCAAAAGTATGTGGTGGGTTGTAACCATCTATTCCTAAAGTTTTAATACCACGCTTTGACAATTGGTACAAGGACGCACTTCCCATGGCACCAAGCCCAATTACGATTGTATTGAAATTATTATTCATCAAAATTCCTCGATTCAATGAATTAAAACTATACCACTAAAATTTTTGTAAATCATAAAATTCTTTTATTAAATCGGATGTTCCGCCAAAATTAAGTCATACGAACCATTTAAACCCATATAAAACAAGATTCTAGGCTTGTTTTTTTACAGGGTAACTGCTTGGGCGGAAATGAGTAATTGTTGACAATAGACTGGCTAATAGTTATTCTCTAAAATATTTAAATAAAATTAAGAAAATTTGCTTTGCAGTATTGTATTCGGAATAATTAAAGGATAACTTAGTAATTCACGGTCAATAGCATTTTTTTGAGCAATTTGTGCAAATAGTTTTGCACTTAATCTTAAATCACGTAACTGATTTACATAATTTATGCGAATTAAACCAAATCGTGGTGTAAGACCTAAATCCCATTCGAAATTATCAATTAAGGACCAGTAAAGATACCCTCTAACATCCACACCACTGGTTATAGCATCATGAACCACTTTTAAATGTTTAAGAATATATTCACAGCGAATTTGATCGTTAAGAGACCAGTCGCCACTGTCATGGTGAGCAGGATAATTTTCCGGATAGCCATTTTCAGTTATATAAACAGGTAAATTCTTACCATTTCGACCCGTTTTATAGGGTAAAATTTCTTTGGTTAAAATTTGGTATAACGCCTCGGGAGCCAATTGCCACCCCAAACAATTTCTCATTGTATTATTTTTGTAGACAATATTTCCTAAAATATTATAAGGAGTTTGCCAGGAATATTGACAAGTGTCTTGGGTATAGAAATTAATCCCAAGATAATCTAAAGAATATTGCAAATCAGGAATATTGCCTTGCAAATTAGCAATATTTTTATCAAAATTAATTTCCCTGGGAAAAACTAAATTAGAAGTATTAAATGCATTCATCAAGCTTTTATTAAATACTTCATCAC
>JAKAZS010000029.1 GCA_021815785.1 bacterium | reverse complement strand
TTGACCGTCTCGTAACTTTTTTCAAAGCGGTAATTAATAGTATGTTAGGGCGGATGGAAAATCCGCAAATGATGCTCGAACAAACTTATAAAGACCTTAATGACAATGTTCTTCAGGTACGTCAAGCTGTTGCCCAAGCGATTGCTTCAGAAAAACAATTAGAACTTCAATTGCAACAAAACAAAGACAATGTTGAAACTTGGCAGAACCGTGCGACAATGGCTGTATCTAAAGGCAACGATGATTTAGCTCGTCAGGCGCTACAACGTAAACAACAGTATGCAACGGCCGTAGAGCAACTAACAACTCAACTTAAAACGCAAAAGCAAGCCACGGCAAGTTTGCGTCAGAAATTAACCGAACTTGAAGCTGAATTACAAAAAGCCTATACAAAAAAACAAATACTCATTGCCCGCGATAAAGCCGCTGATGCAACAAGTAAAGCCAATGAAATTTTATCGAAAACCTCAGCTACTGGCACCTTAAATGTTATCGAAAATATGGAGAATAAAGTCCTCGAAAAAGAATTAAAAGCTCAGGCGCTTGCGGAAATAGCCAGTGATGATTTAGATAAACAGTTTAAGAACTATGAAGGGCGATCTGATATTGAAACTGAACTTTTAGCGCTTAAGAAACAAGTATCCAACGATCCTTCCATTACCATTAAAGAACCAGAATTACTCGAAAATAAATTAGGTGAAAACCGCTATGAAGCTACGGAAGTCAAAGAAGTAAACGACTAGAGTAATTGAGCCAATAGGAGTTAATTTTCTCCTTGGCCCAATGGATAAGCTTAAGGTATCTTTCACTAACACCTGTTGGTGTATATTCACATGCCACGGCTCTGAATATATGCAAACTTTCTGACTGGTTTGAAAATAGCTTACACATGACAGTACCTTTAAACTTCAGAAGAAGATCTATTCCACCGTACCCGCTTATGTTACATAAAGCAAATTTAACTGTTTCTGATATACAAAAACTTGATTGTTATTTGGTTACATCACCGTTAAGAACAATTCTGGATTTGCTTAATAGCGATACAATAGAACAGCGTTTCTTAATTCAAGCTGTATTACAAGCCTTTAATAAGGGACTGATATTAAAATCTCATTTGGAAGAAAGAGTTTTTTCTGCTACTGAAACAATAAAGTTAAATTACTTGCTTGATAAGATTGGTGTAAATGTTTGATTTTGAACAAGAATTAAATCTGCAATTAATTAAACAGGCTAAATTAAAAGGTCTTTTAATTGATCAATTAAAACAACCACCAATATCATGACAACAAAAACTAAACTGCTCCGAGAATCATTTTCGGCAAAGTTGAAAAACAGCAATCAATTTTCCAGCAATACGAATAAGACTTGACCGTGTGCTAAAATTCAAAATAATGCGACGACATTCAATTTTAGATTTTATGCCGTCTGTTTTGTCATCGCATAATAATTACGAAAGAGCATACAGAGCCAAGTATTAGTGAAATTTTTAATGATTTATTTTTTTGATACTATATGTTTTTGATTGAATTAAATTTACTAAGCAGCAAAAAAATAATTATCGTTGATTCAGGGTTAATCTGGTAATCAACCGTGATTAGTTTTTTATCTCCTAATTTACTCAATTAAATCTTCTGTTATTTATTCTTGTATGATGGTCTTACGCAAGAAGAACTTTTAAAATACTGTTGTTATCTCCTTCTTGACAAAGTATCTGATATTACTAAAGAAAAAAGAAAAATAAATCAACTAAACTTATTCTATAAATTATTCAAAGTTATGGCTATGAGCATACGGTGGATAGCAAGCTACAAATGGAGCATTAACACTTGGATTATTGTGTCTAGTTACTTGAACTAATCTTGAATTATTCGTCCCAATTCTATTTGCGTTATAAACTAAAGATCGATAAATATGTGATGAATATTTTGAATTATAAAGATGGTTATAGGCTAAATAATTTAAATTACTATGAAATGAGCAAGACGGTAAATTAGATCGGCTAATACTATCATAAAATTTCGAACCATTAGGCAGACCAACCCCACTAGCTTGGTGCCATGAACCAAAATAAGAAGCTTGGGGACTGCGAAAAGCTACATTGTTTTTAGGCTTGTTATAGATAATCTGTTTTAACATATTAGCTGGAATAAGATTTAAAGGAAATGGTGGTGGTCCGGCAGCGAAGTCCGAATCAGCATCTCCACTACTAGGGCTATTCATGACCAGATTATTCATTGGGGTCATTGTACTTAAGCCTAAAGATGGACCTTGTATTAAATTATTTACATTAGATTGCGAACCATTATTTAAATTAGCAAAATTTTCGAAATTACGATAATTTCCTGGTTCGGTCTTAGACTTAAGCATAATTTTCGAAATTATTCCGTTACAGGCTTTACTAGCCAATTGCTTAATTTCAGTCACATCAACATTTTGTTCAGCATTTTGTTCAGCATTTTTATTATTTACGCTTGTTTCATCACTAGCTTTTTTAATACGCCACTGATTTTTCCGGTTAACTTTAATTGGCTTATTCTGCGCCGTAAGCGTTACGCCACCTTGTAAAACGCTGCTATTGGTGTCCATTTCCGGTTCCAAAGGCCTACTAACCTCTTTATGAGGAAGTTTTCGTCCCGGAACAAAGGGCATTAATTTAACTTTATTTTTATCACTAACAGTCTTAACTTGAGCCAATTTAGTTTGATTTAACGCTGTATTAGAAGAACTAGCCTTAGTACTTAAACTATCATTAAGCCAATTTTTAGTATCGGTCAAATCAATTTCACGAGCCAGAGTATACTGACAATTATTATTGAGGATAAATGCTAGGCTCATAGCCAAAGAAAAAAATTTCGATTTAGTCATTTTATTTATAATTTTAAAGGTTTCTCACGCCAACACTTTTATCTTATAAATCTTGGCTTAATATGTCATTCGTGATTTTACGCTTCTAAATAAGTTTAGCTCAAGTTGATAAGTGTAATTACGCAAATTTCGCCTTACTAATTAAAAACCCGTAAAACAAGGCTGATTATTCACTTCCTGAAGAATATCCCTTCAAATTACTTAAGTAGTCGTTCAAAATACTGAACTTTAAAAAGGACTAATGTAATGAATATACTTTCATTCAAATTACTTAATCAGTCGTTCAAAATACTCAAACGGCTGTTAATCAAAATGCTTATTTAAGAAAAATCTGTAATTCAAATACCGTTTACCCTTAAATAATGAAATTTTAATAATTTATTTTGAAAAATCATCTTGGAGAATTCAAGAATTAGTTGTACAATAAAATTATTAACTAACTGTTTAGTTAATAATATCTAATCCAAACAGGTGACAACTATGTCCAATGAAAATCAAAGTTTGAAAATGAAAGACCAAACAAATTTAGATAATAACAATCCTGAAATTAATCAAAAACAGATTAACGCCATAATAAAAGCCAATTCACCTAAAACCTATAAAAGATATATTGCATTAGCCATAGCCTTACTGATTATACCTATATTAGGATTGGGTATTTTTAAAGTCTATACTTTTTTTACTACTCATGAAATAACTGATGATGCTTATGTTCAAGCCCATACCGATCCAATAAGCTCAAGGTTAATGGGAACTGTTTTAAAAGTGCTGGTTGATGACAATCAAAAAGTTACCAAAGGTCAATTATTAGTCAAACTTGACCCCCAAGATTATGAAGTAAAAGTTGCTCAAGCTCAAGCAGCCGTGGAAAGTGCCTATTGGCAATTTAAGGCTTCTAGTAAAAATTTACCCGCCAGTATCACGCAGGCTCAAGGTGAAAATACTCAAGCCACCGGCAATTATGATAAATCTAAATTTGCGATTGATTCAGCATTGACAATGTTAGCCCAGGATGAAATTCAGATTAAAGCTAATCAATCAAGACTAATTAAAGCCAAAGCTAAAGTCGAAAAGACTTATGCAGACTACAAACGTTATATTCCCTTACAAAAACGTGGCGTAATCACTGACCAATTGTTGGATGAAGCTAAAGATGCCTATTTGGAAGCAAAAGCTGATGAAGAAACGGCATTACAGGCTATTGCCCAAGCCAAAATGCATTACCAACAATCACAACATAATCTTGAACAGTCGCAAGCGGAAAGCGTTTCCTTTCATGGACAGTTAACTAAGGCTAAAGCTACTGATATGCAAACTGAAGTAGTTAAACGCCAGACTCAATCCTACCGAGCTCAGTATGAACAGGCTCTGGCTAATCTGGCTGAAACTAAACTGAATTTATCTTATACTAATATAATAGCACCAGAAAATGGAATCGTAGGTCGTAAAACTGTTGAAACCGGTCAAAGAGTCCAAATGGGCGAGGCTTTAATGGCAGTTGTTGAATCACCACCATGGATTGTCGCAAATTTCAAAGAAATTCAGCTCGAAAAAATGCAACCACATCAACTCGTTGAAATTACGGTGGACGCCTATAAACATCATAAATTTTATGGTTATATTGATAGTATCGCACCCAATTCCGGATCCCAATTTGCCTTACTGCCTCCCGATAATGCTACCGGCAATTTTACCAAAATTGTCCAAAGAGTGCCGGTTAAAATAATTTTCACCAAAGAAAGTCTAACCGGATATGAAGACAAAGTTGTTCCCGGTTTATCCTGCGTTGTTACCGTATGTTTAAACAAAACTTATAAACCATAAGTTGACTAATTTAACGATAAATCTGGTAATTAATCAAAGAATAAATTTAAAGGTAAGACATTATTAGTTAAATTAGTTAAATTATCTAGACTTGCCAACGGACTACCTAATAACAATGACATCAACTTTAAGGATGATATGTAATAAATAAAGTTTTATAAAACTTGCCATCGAACTGCCCTATAACAATGATATCAATTTTTTTTAGTTCAAAAAACAACTTAGCTTAAAAATAATGGCTTGTCAGCCGACTACCTAATAACAATGACATCAACCTTAACGCCAAATAATGTTCAAAATAAAGACAACGTTCCCTTAAAGGCCTGGATTGGCATATATGGAGCCATGCTGGGTGCTTTTATGGCCGTTTTAGATATTCAAATCACCAATTCATCACTCAAAGATATTCAAGGAGCCTTAGGAGCCTCTCTTGATGAAGGCTCATGGATTTCAACGGCGTATCTAGTAGCGGAAATAATTGTTATTCCCTTAACCGGATGGCTAAGTAAGGTATTTTCCATTAAAAAATATATTATGGTAAATGCCATTTTATTCACCATATTTTCGATGCTTTGTGGTCAGGCCTGGGACCTTACTTCAATGATTATTTTTCGTGCCTGCCAGGGTTTTACCGGTGGAGTGCTAATTCCAATGGCTTTTACGGTTATGCTGACTAAATTGCCACCCAGTAAACGCCCCATTGGCATGGCTTTGTTTACGATAACCGCAACATTCGCTCCAGCCATTGGACCTAGTCTAGGTGGCTATTTAACCGATAATTATGGCTGGCAATATATATTTTATTTAAACATATTACCTGGTATCATCATGCTCGCCTGTATATTTTTTGCCTTTGATGCTGAACCGATGCGTCTGGACTTATTAAAAAAAGGGGATTGGCTGGGTATTTTATTTATGGCAATTGGTATGAGTAGCCTGGAAATTGTCCTCGAAGAAGGCAATCGCAAAGACTGGTTTGGCAATGAATTAATTTTAAACTTAGCCATTCTAGCCTTTATATCCTTGACTTTATTTTTTATTATTGAATTTACCGTAAAAAATCCCTTTATCAATTTACGCCTGCTTAGTAATCGAAATTTTGGCCTAGCTGGTATTGTCAATGTAGTCATGGGTCTGGGTTTATATGGTAGCGTCTTTATTCTACCGCTTTATTTAGGACAAATTCAAGGTTATAGTTCATTACAAATTGGTGAAGTTATGATGTGGGCTGGTATTCCTCAATTATTTATGATTCCAATTATTGTCATGCTCATGAATAAAATGGATATGCGTCTTATGATTGGCATTGGAGTGGCAACTTTAGCTACAAGTTTCTTTATGAATACAACTATGAACCATGATACCGGTCGGGACCAGTTAGTCATATCACTGGCTTTACGGTCTTTTGGTCAACCGTTTATTTTCGTACCACTGTCAAGTTTATCAGTAGCTACGATTGAAGCCAGCCAAGCCGGCTCAGCTTCCGGGCTGTATAATATGATGCGTAATTTAGGTGGTTCAATTGGAATTGCCATGCTTTCAACACTGCTCACAGTACGAGAACAGTTGCATAGTGAGCGTATTGGCGAATCGGTTAGTATCTATGCCCCACAAACCCGTCAAGCACTTCAGGCCATGGCAGGTATGGTTAGCCATAAAAACATTCATGCCTTTGAATATGGAAACCAAGCCATCCAAATGCTGGGTGGAACTGTTAAACGGGAAGCCTTTGTAATGGCTTTTAACGACTGCTTTTATGTAATGGGTCTAGCCTTTATTTTAAGCGGTTTTACGATCTTTTTCTTTAAAAAAGTTTCGCCTAAAACCACGGCTTCGGATATGCATTAATAACTTAATTAAATAAAATTATTTTTTTAAAAATAATTTTCGATTCATTAAAAATAACATGGTTAAACTTATAAAAATTGATACATAACAGGCAATTATTGGTACCGGGAAATCATTATAGGTAATACTATCAGTCCGAATCGGCTCAACTAAAAGCCGTCCATATGAATATAAAATTAAGTAAATAAAAAATATTGATCCGGCTTTTAGTTTAAGCTTATAAAAAAACAGCATTAAAACCAGGAAAATTAATAAATCCCAAATAGACTCATAAAGAAAAGTCGGATGAAAATATGAGCTGGCAAAATAACTTAAAGGTCGTTTGGCTGGTTCAATAAATAGTTTTAACGGATAGGTATCATTAACGGGTGTACCAAAAGCTTCCTGGTTAAAGAAATTGCCCCAACGCCCAATTGCCTGCCCGAGAGGAAGTACAACCCCAGTAATATCCAAAAATTGAAGAAATGGTTGTTTTTTACGATAGCAGTAATAACCACCAAATATAATACCACCAATCACGCCACCATGTATAGACATGCCACCTTGCCAAATAGCCAATATTTCATTTAAATGCTTGGTAAAATAACTTAAGCTAATCGCCACATAATAAAGCCTGGCACCAATGATGCCACCTAAAAAACTTATGAAAATAGTATTTACCAACTCTTCATTGTTTAATTTTTGCTTTTTACCAAGAAATTGGGCAACTTTTAAAGCCGTTAAAAAACCCAGCGCAATCATAACGCCATACCATCTAATGGTAATCAGGCCATAATGAAATAAAATAGCTCCGGGTGAGGTTAATGTCATAGAAGAATTTTCAGATAAAACCTGCGCTGTAATTTAGTTTTTAAATTCAATTGAATAAAGTTGCTACAAAGCATAATCATTTAGCAGCTGGGGCTATTGGTTCAGAATTATTTTTAGCCGAACTGGAATTCTTTAAGTCAAGCTTACCACTGATTAGTGCCGTCACGTCGTTAAACATGACTAAACAGACTAAGGCAAATAAGCTAACAAATCCCCATTTAATAATATGGCCTTGAGTTTGTGGTCCAAGCGGTTTACCCATAATGGCTTCAATAAACATAAAGGCCAAATGACCACCGTCTAGGGCGGGCCAAGGCACAAGATTAAAAATAGCCAAATCCAGACTGATTAAAATGGTAAATAAAAATAACTGACGCCAGTCTTTTTTAGCGATATCGGCACCAATTTTAACCACCGCCAGAATGCCATGGATATCTCGCCAGGACCCTTTCGGTGCTGCCACACCACCTTTTTCGTGAAAAGTCGGAACCAGACCCATCGCCATCTGCTTTATGGCATCAACCATTAAACCAGACATTTTGGCCGTTCGGTCAAAACCTAATGCCCAGATACCCAGAAACGACTCATTCACTTTCGTATAATTTACTTCACCTTCAGGAATTAGCACAATACCAACTTTTCCACTAGCGCTAGTTGTAAGGTTAATATCGACCGGTTTACCAGCTCTCAACAAATGCAAAGTTACGTTAGCTGACTTAAATTTACTTAAAATATTTACAGCTTCACTGGGAGAAGTAACATTTTTATCATTAACAGATACCAAGATATCATCTTTTTTTACTCCAGCCATTTTAGCAATGGTGTTTTGTGGTACTAAATCATAAACCATCGTGGTCTGACTTGGTTCCCCTAAAGTAAATAACATCATGACCATGATTAAATAGGCAAACAGAATATTAAAACCAACACCAGCAAAAGCTACTAGAGCTCGCTGCCAGATTGGAAATTTACGAAATGGTTTTAAATTTTCCCCAAGATTTTCCTGAGTTATTTCTGATTCATCGCCCAGTTCAGGTATAGCTACATAACCACCTAATAAACATGCGTGGATTTTAAATTCAGTATCCCAAGCTTTACCTATTGTCCAGGTTGGGCCAAACGGTAAACCAAAACCAAAAACCGGCGTCTGAAAACCAAAAAACCTTGCTACCAGAAAATGTCCACATTCATGAACAATAATTAAAATACTTAAAATGGCTAGCATTAAAAAAATTGCCAAAGCCTGACTTAATATATTCAAAATACTACCTCGCAAGATGCTTTAAGGGGTGGACGCATAGTTAATCCTTGAAACCGGATGTCATTATAATAATACTTGATGATGTCATAAACATTATAACCTTTACTAGCTAAAGCTTTGGCTCCCCATTGTGATAAACCTAAACCATGCCCGTAACCTGAACCAGTAAAAATTAAATTATTACTAGCATCATAACAAATATCAAAAACCGAACTTGGTAAATGTAACAAATTTCTTAATTGTTCACCACTTAAGAATAAAGAATTATCGTTAGCATTAACCATAATCGTATGAGCACGTTTACTTTGAGTTAAAGATAATAGCTGTAAATTTATTATATAACTTTTTTTATTATATAAAACATTTTCTAAGTCATTTAAAGAAAATTTGCGATTCCAGGATTGAAATGGCGATGAATCATCAAAATCATCTACCGATTTAAGATAAGGAATATCCTTATTCCAAACAAATTTAGCCAAATCGGTTTTCCCGCCTGAGCTAGAATGATAAAAACTCGAAATCACTTTACCTTGATAGGTAAGAACCATACCTCTGGTTAAATTACTGGCTTGGGCGACATTTTGATTAATGTCAACAAACCCGTTATAAACTTGGTCCTCAACATTATCCTTTAAATCAAAACCAAGTTTACGATATTTACCCAGATTGGCTAAAGCATAGGACCTCGCTAGTATAGCCTGAGCTTTTAAAGCCTCGACAGGCCAGGAACTTGGCATTTCACTAGGTACCACGAAACTGACGTATTCTTCCAACTCAATATTATTTATGGTATACAACGCAATTAATTTTACCGGTTTTAGGATAGCAATTAATTTACCCAAAATTTCAAAATTTCCGCTATAAGACTTACTATTTATCTTTAATACCGGAAATCGACTAATAGCATTAGCCTTAATCTTTAGGCCAAAACTATTGTCTAAGTTTAATTTTAGGGGAATTTTTCCGACTGGTTTTAAAGGCAAATCATGATTAGCCACACTTTGAGTCTTGTATACATTAAGGTATATTTTATTTACACCTACCGTAAGGCCAAAACATTTATCACTATTTAATTCAATTAACGGTTTTTGCTGGTTGTAAATAGTTATTGATTTTAAAGGGTAGTATAAAGTATTCAAATTACATGAAGTCAAACAGACTTTTAAATTATTTTCGCTAGCTTTAACGTCTAAACTTAAACCTAAAATCAAGGTCAAAAAAACTAAAACCAATTTAACCGCCTGAATATATTTTAGTAATTGTAATCTTGTGCTAATTTTCTGGTGCTGCTGGCCTTCAATACGCGAAGCCAAGCCCCATAACTTAATATTTTTTTTAGGTATTTGTAAATATAAGTTTAAAGCTGCAACAATAGCAATTTTTTGTTTTGAACTAGGCATAATCGATATTAATTAAATATAGTCAAAGGCTTCTTTACAGGTAAAATATACCATTAATTTAACTTATTTGTAAAAAATCCGTTGGCTTTAATTAACGATGTTAGTATTTAATTTACTTAGCTAATTAGGATTATTCCCATAGTTAAAAAAAGAATTAATTATACGTAAGTGTTGATTTATGGTTATGCTTAATCTCAAAGTCTTAAAATTAGGCAGAAAATTTTTATTTAATGTCAAAGACTCGATAAAAATGGGTATATAAAATTAGGCAGACGCAAAAATTTAAAAATACTTTATTAATGGAAATACTAAGACTATGAATGCTAAATTTAACTCAATTGAAGATATGGGCTTCAACCCTAAAGATATAAATACGAAGCCGGTGCAGCCCAATTCAACTCTAAGCCGAGCCGCTTTTAAACCAAAAGGTTCACCTGAGCCTGCTCCAGCATCTGAAATAGCTAAGCCAACCGAAAAAGTATCAGCTAAACCGATAGCTAAACCCCAGGACATTAAAAATCCTTATGGCTATCTACAAGATGCCAACATTATTCTTCATGAATTAGCCAATCTTAACAGTCAAAAACCAGATACACTAGTTTCACTAAAAGATCAAAATGGTTCCATAATTCAAAAACCAGCTAAAGACATAGTTTTAGCCCTCAAGGCCGAATTAAATCATGACTGCCAAACGGCTATTGGCAATGCTGATGCGATTAGCCAAACCGGAATTATTGATAAAATCGATGCCCAGCTTAAAACTAACAATCAAGAAGTAAATGCTTTAGCTAAATCATTAAATTTAGACCCAAAGAAACTTAATCTTCAAGAATTAGCAAAAGCTAAAGAACAAGCCATAATTGGTTCAAGTCAACAACAGGATTTAACTAAACTTATGACATTAGTGCAACAAAATGACGAGTTGTCGGCTTTAAAAGACAGCCCAGCTACAACCCGATTATTTTATGCACAAGCTATCCTTAACGGATTTACGCAAACTAGCACTAATCCTAATCAAATTGCTCAGGGTCAACCTAGCCATGCTGATTTACTCGACGCCCACTTACTTATTAGCCAGGCCGGCAGATTAAGCAACGAAGTTAAAAACTCTCAAATATTTCTCAATATCCAAAATGAATTAATGGCTAAACTAAATCCTAACGTCAAGCCTAATGACCAACCCACAAACCCTACCTCTAAAGTTGCGCTGGACAATAATACTGCTACTACCGCAATTTTACAAGCCGTACAAAATGCCAATAAATTAAGTGCCACTGGTAAGATTCAAGAAGCAAGCAAGGCTTATGAACAAGCAATGGCTTTAAGCAAAAACATTAATATCGCTAATTGTGTGGCTAAATTTCAAACAGCAATGCAAAAAGGTGATAAAACTACCGCTATCGAAGAAGCCAAAACTATCCAGGTCAAGGAACAGGCAAAATTGGATTATGCTAGTTTCTTAGAAAAAAACGGTGATTATGATAAAGCCCTTAAATTAGCTATCGAATTAAAAAGTGATGATGCCTTAAAACTAGTAGCTAATGACAGCAGTTTAAACACCATTTTTAGCCAGGCCTTATTTGGCAAAGCTCAATCCAGTGGGGACTTAAGTGTTGATGAATCCAATTTTCAAAAAGCTTTAAACAGTAAGGATTTTTCTACCGCGCAGGCTCAATTAAATACCCTTAAAGAGGCTGCCTTAAAAACCTATCAACAAGTTGAAAAAGGCAATAAAGTATTAGCCGCACAAGCAATTGATCTTAAGGCTCAGTTAGCTAATTTAGCGTTAGACAAGACCTTGTCCCAAAATCAAAAACAATTTGAAACACAGCGATTAGAAACTCAGTTACAGCTAAATCAAGAAGCTCAAGGTATTAATAAACAAGCCAGTAACCAGTATCCATACACTGTATATTTATCAGGAATTTTAGCCGCCGCTCAAGGCAAGCGTAATGAAGCCCATAGCGACTTTCTAAACGTTCAAAATGACTATCCTGATTTTGCCAAAGCCAGCAAAATTGATTTCACTAAACTTATTGACGAAACCAAACAAGAAGGATGGTTTGAGCGCAACTGGACAAGTATTAAAGATGGCTTATGTATAGCCGCTGGAGTTGGTGCTGGTCTGGGTGCAGCGGCCTTAACTATCTGGTCGGGTCCTGGAGCTGCTATAGCTGGACTTGAAACCGGAACAGTTGTTACAACTGCCTTAATTGGAGCTACCGCCCTGGGCAGTAGTGCTATTGCTGGTGGAGCTGCTTATACTGCCGCACACGCTAGCTTTGGCGACAAGGTTTCATTAAGCACATTTGGTCAAGGTGCATTATTAGGTGTTGAAGGTGGTGCTACCATTGCCAGTTTTGGCCTAGGAGCTGGAGCCATTGGTGCATCAGCCGTAGCTGATACCACTGTAGCTGGTGTTGCTGCCAGTTCAGACGCAGCTGCCATTACTGGAGCTAGTGCTATAACTACTGACGTTGCTGGAACTAGTGCGATAACTGCTGATGTGGCTGGCGCTGGAGTCAGCGGCGATGTTGCTACGGCTGGTACTATTGGTGCTGATGCCAGTACGGCTGGCGCTGGAGCTACAGCTGACGCTGGTAGTGATCTTGCCAATGTAGCTCAAACTTCGCTTAAAAGCGATTCTTCATTTTTAAGCAAGACTGCTAGTCAAGGTATTAAATTTGCTAATAAAATGGGGCTTAGTCGCTACAGTTTAGGCGTTGGTCTAGGTACCCAAGGAACAGTTCAAGGTTTCAAAGTTGCGCTGGGGCAGGAAAATTTAAAACAGGCCGCTATTAATACTGCCGAATTAGGGATATTTACGGCCATGCCTTTAGGCTGGGCTTCTAACGCGGGTAAAGCTGCTGTAACGGCTGGTCTAACTGGTAGTAATTTAATGTTTAAAGCCATGACAACTGCTGCCGTTCAAAGCAATTTCTTCCCCAATGCTCCGTTAATTTCAACCACCATACCCATTGCTATAGATGCCTATAAAAATTATTCTCCTTGGGAAATTGATGGACTGGTAAGATCAGGCCAAACCTTAAATATGCAAAATCAAAACGATTCAAATTTATTCTGGCAAAGAATGAATCAGTTAGACCCGCAGTTAACTAATCCAACCGATCAATAGCTTATGTTAAAACTATTATCAAAATATAAATAGCCCCACAAATGTGTTTTATTTCTGTTGCAAAAGTTTAATTTGAGCCATTAATTCAGCACTATTGGCGATCCGCTTATTTACATCCAGACTGGTAGAATCTTCAATTAATTTATTAATACCAGAGGGCAAATTATGCTTGATGCCTTTAGGCGATGGTTGTTCTAATACAATAGGGTCTTCATGGCAGATAAGATAATAAAGAGTTGCTCCTAATGCATAAATATCACTTTGAATAGTTGCTTTTCCCTTAATCTGTTCTGGGGGCATATACCCCTGCTTACCAATAATAGTACCAGTAACGTCAGCTAAATAATGACTAGCAGCTCCAAAGTCAATTAGGAAACATTTATTTTGATTATTTAAAACAATATTATCAGGAGTTATATCTCGATGGACAACTGGTGGCTCCTGACTGTGCAGATATTGTAAAATTGCAGCCAACTGAAAGCCAATATCTAGAATTACTTGATTAGATAGAATAATATTTTCTTGAATAAGTTTGCGCAAAGTTTTGCCGGTTTTATATTCTAAAACCAGATACTTTTTATCTTCAACAGTAAAACTGTCAATAACGCGGGAAATTTGAGGGTGATTGAGTTTAAGTAAAATCTGGGCTTGACGATCAAATAATTCAAATAATTTTTCCTGTTTGGCTTCAATGAAACCTAGATAAAATTCCTTAATAATTATCTGCTCTTTAGCTAAAGTTTGTGCCAAATAAACACTGGTAAAAGGTCTGACGGATATTGGTATCACAATTTGGTATCGCTTATCTAAAAGATATTGATTTGGAGTCAATGGCATATAATTAGTACTGGTAAAATGATTTTCCAATTCAGTTTGCCACATCTGCGTAAAACTCATATTAGCTGGACTATTTAAAGCAACGCTTGATTTGCTAGTATGCTTAGCTGGACTATTATAAGAAAAGTCAAAGAATTGATTAAAACAGGAAATAAAAGTATTACTATCTTCTTTATTCATATATTTTAAATTGACCGTAACCTTACCCCCAGATTTAAAATAAACGATAATTAGATTATTCTTGTCTTCATTTTGTAATTCAACATCATAAACTTTTTTTTGTTTTTGAGTGACCAAAGATCCAATTACTACTCTAGCAATATCATTAAAATTGCGCTTTTGGCGAAAGAATAGCTGATGAGCAAAACGATGAGGAAAAATTATATAATCATCAGTTATAATAAATTTCTGATTACGAAAAGCCTCTTTAAGCAGGTGCTGAATAAACAGTAAATTTAGCATCACTAAGGCTAAGCCAAAGTAATAATAATATAATTCCTGAATACTGTTAAATTGATGATGATTAACCGCAATTTCCAAAGCTGTTATCAAGAGAATAGCAATTAACAAATTAACAATTAGACCAAACAGAAATGAATTTTTCACATCTGGCATATATTTAATTTCTTGATATTTAGACATTAAAATTTACTCTAATTAATTTAATTAAAAATATTATAAGCTTAAATCCAAAAATTTTGTATGCTCAAGCCAGCAAATATATATTAACGCCTGGATAATATTGTTGGCAATTGAAAAGAAAAAGTTGAACCTTTACCTAAGTCGCTATCAACTTTAATACTGCCATCATGTAATTCTACTAATGATTTGCAAATATAGAGTCCTAAGCCAGAACTGCACGTATTAGTAATCAGAGTTTGGGAAATCTGGGAAAACTGTTTAAACAAAAGTTTCTGCGACTCAGGACTAATGCCAATACCAAAATCCTGCACTCTAAACTCTATACGATCATTATCAATCTCATTAACACTAATAATAATGTTTGAATTTGGGTCAGAAAATTTAATAGCATTATTAACTAAATTACCTAATACGCGAATAATTTTATCTAAATCAAATTCAACTTGAGATTCGCAGTACACTTTACTTATAAGCTTTATTGATTTTTCTTTAGCTAAAGCCGTAAAATCATCAACAACAATTTTTAGAACTTCATTAGGTCTATATAATTTTAAATTTAAATGATAAGTTCCATACTCAATTTTTTTAATATCAAGAATATTATCAATAAGTTTTTTAAGCCGTATTGAAGCTGATTTGGCAATAGTCAATATTCTTGAATTATCTTTGGTTAAATTCCCTTCATCTAAAATAATTGACAAAGAACTAATAATTGCTGACAACGGTGTTCGCAATTCGTGTGATACCACTGAATAGAACTCATTAATTTCTCTTTCGGCTTCTTTACGGGATGATATATCATTCTGAATCCCAATAAAATGGGTAATTGTATTGGTATCATCAAATACTGGTGAAATTGTCAATTCATTCCAAAACAGCGAACCATCTTTGCGGTAATTCCTTAATATGTCAGTAACTGTCGTACCTTGATTAATTGCTTCATGAATTCGATGAATAGCTGGTTGATTACGATCGTCACCTTGTAAAAATCGACAGTTTTTGTTGATTATTTCATCCAAATCATAACCAGTCAATTCCATAAAAGCCGGATTAACATAAATCAAAGGATTATCCGGTAATTTAGCATCGGCAATTACAATACCATTTCTCGAGCTTTGAATTGCTTTTTTTAGGACTTCAGAATTTACAATCGGATTTAACAACAAAGCAACCTTTAAAAGAAAAAATGGATACTAATTATTTTTATTAACCAATTCAGTATATTTGATTAGCGGGCAGCAATTAGGATCACAATCGGGTGATGGCAAATTAAAACCTTCATGAATTTTAGCTGGCACATCATTAAGAACTTCTTCAATTAACTCAACTATCATATTGATAAATATGGGACTGTTGGACACCGCTTTAGCTCTAACCATATTAAGACCAAGTTCCAAAGCTTTGTTTTTTGCTTCGATATCAAGATCATAAATTATTTCCATATGATCACTTATAAAACCTATTGGTACAATAATTATAAATTCACTAGCGTTGCATTCACTATTTAAAACGTCCAAAATATCGGGCTCAAGCCAAGGATCACGAGGCGATCCCGATCGGCTTTGATAAGCTAATTTAAAATTTGTGACACCAAAAGCATCAGCTAGAACTTTAGCAGTACTTAGAAGCTGTTTTTGATAATCACAGTTTTCATCCATCGACAAAGGAATACTATGCGCCGTAAAAATAAGTTTCACTCTATTCTTATCAAAACCAGTAAATTGACCCATAGATTCAGCAATAAGGTCAATATTAGCCTGAATAAATAAAGGATGATTAAAAAATGGCCTGATTTTAAAAATTTTTAAATTATTAACATTATTAATTTTACAGGCATTCTCAATATCCTCTTTATATTGCTGACAGGATGAATAAGAGCTAAAAGCAGCCGTAACAAAAGTAATCGCATTTTTAATTTTAGCTTCATGCATTTTAACTACTGTATCTGTTATTAACGGATGCCAATTGCGATTACCCCAGAATAGCGGCAAATTAATTTGTTTTTCAATCAGTTTATCATGTAATTTACTGATTATCTCACGATTTTGAGCATTAATCGGACTTATACCGCCAAAACGATTATAATGTTTGGCTACGTTTACAAGTCTTTCATCAGGTACATTACGACCCCGAACCACATTTTTTAAAAAAGGCAATACGTCATCGGGACCTTCTGGACCACCAAATGACATGAATAAAATTGCATCAAAATTTCGGATCATACTATTCAAATTCCTCTGAAAAATAATTTATCAATTAAGTTTGAACATAAAGTGAACTATAATGGGGTAATATAGGTTTATTATCGTTAACAAGAGTATAACTTATTTTCAGCAATATCATGATTTTTAAACAATCTAACCCAACATTCTCTTAATAAATAAGTCTAAATCACAAATTTGCGAACTTAACAATATAAATTATCCATCTAACTAGACAAATATATCCATAATTTTTCCCATGAATCTAAATTCAGAAAAATTATGGATTAGGCTTAGCTGGGCTATTAAGAATATTGTGAACTTGAGTATTTAAACCAGAAAAGTTAGCATTGACCAGGGTTAATTTATGCATTGGTCGATTTATCCTTAGCGAATCACCAAATTGAGAATTTGCCTCAATCTTACTTCCCCAGAAGCCATTGTTATAGCTAAAGTTATTATTTTTAGGCAGATTTACCTTGATTTTTTTACGTCCCCAAAAGCCTTCGTTAAATTCAAAAGCAGTACCTGAACTAGTCTCTACTTTAAGCTGTTTCCCTTTCCCGAACCATGACTTATGTAAAGTCAATTGGTTTGATGTATTAGTATTTTGAGCAAATACAGGATTTACCATGATGAAACTAATAACTGTTATACATATAAGCACAAGACTAGACCTTGACAACATGGCAGCCTCCATATATTTCCGAAAAAAGTTTTTTAAAATAATTAGTTTAAGGAAAGTAATTAATTAGGAACATTTTTAACTTTAACTAATATAATAGACTAACAATTTGGTTAATTGTTCCAATTCCTCAAACCTAAACGGAGTTAATAAATTGAGTCTAAACGAAGGGGTTAAAAACAACAAAAGAACAATTGCCAAGGCCATTACAACCATTGAAAATGGTGGTAGTGAAGCTTTAACACTTCTAAAGCAAATCTACCCAAAAACGGGAACAGCTCATTTAATTGGTATAACTGGACCACCCGGCGTAGGCAAATCAACTTTGATTGATGCCTTAATCGGGCAAATCCGTAAAAACGGACTAAAAGTTGGCGTTTTAGCAATTGACCCATCCAGCCCATTTAGTGGCGGTGCAATTCTTGGCGACCGTATTCGCATGCAGGCACACACTTTAGATAATGGGGTCTTCATCCGTTCAATGGCTAATCGCGGTCATTTTGGCGGTATAGCCTTAGCAGCCTATGATGCTATTAGGGTTTTAGAGGCTTTTGATTACGACATAATTATAATTGAAACGGTTGGCGTTGGCCAAAGTGAATTAGCCATTGCCCAAATGGCTGATACGACGATTCTCGCGTTAATGCCGGGCTCCGGTGATGATATTCAGGCCATCAAATCAGGAATTATGGAAATTGGTGATATTTTTGTAATTAATAAAGGTGATCTTCCTGGAGCCAATAAAGCTGCTTCAAATATTATTCATTCACTCGATTTAATCCAGGAAAAGGCCGATTGGACGCCACCGGTTTTAATTTCCATAGCCCAAGAAGGAATTGGCATTGAAGAATTATGGCAAGCAATCGGTGAACATTTTAAATTTTTAAAATCATCAGGAAAGCTTGAACAACGGCGCAAACATCGCATCAAATCAGAATTAGCCGAACTGGTTGCAGCTAAAGTCAGACAATCAGCACTTGATTTTATTGACAATTCGAGTAATGCTAACGAATTAGTTAATGATGTCTGGCTTCACAAAACAGATCCCCATTTGGCCGCCGAAAAATTAATTAAATCAATAGTTTAAATTAGTCGTTTGCTTTTGTTATACTTATTGATTACACCTAAACCAGGATAACAAAAATAACAATCATTATAACCAAATTAACTTGGTTATAATTTAACCTATCCCTGACATCAAGTAACAAACAATCAGCAAAGCGAAATTAATTTAGCAAATCTAAATCTAAAATTAAACATCAAAGAGAACAATTATCAGAATTACAAAATCGAGATAAGAAATAGCGATTCTTGGCAATTAAAAAATATAAGAATTTAAATATGGGTTTTAAAAATGGTATTTGATATAAAAAACTAAAATAATGCAATACCTTAAGATTATTACTAATGTAATAAATAGCATCACTACCAATATAAATTTCTTGATCCTTATTAATAAATAAAATTCCTTTACTAAAATCAAAAGTCTTAATTTTCGGAATGGCTAATTCTAAATCAGCATTGTTACGAGGCTGATAATCAAAAACATCTTTATTAAGCACAAGTTTCTTAATTGTATTAATCTGACTAATACAAAAATTACATTGCGAATCATATACAATAATTGATTTAGTTAACATTCTTCTTCATATTTAGCAACCAACAATATATCATTTTCAATATCACAAATTACCACTTGCGCAAATTTTTCAATTAATTCACCGCTTCCGATTATTTTGGCACGTTTACAATATTTAATTCCGCCAGCTGTATAACAAACTTCACCAATATTTGATTTACTTATAGGTAGAGTTACTCTAGCGCTTAAACCTATTAAATCCTGGGAGTTTTTCAAACTATTCACTTCCATATTTACATACATCCAGTCTAATAAATTAAAGAACAGTCTATTAATAATTATACCGCTTATAAAAGCCAAAATAATACTTAATAAAACCAGCCTAATACTTAAAGATAATACAATTAGTCCAGTTAAGCCAAAACCAGTTAGGAATAACGACATTCCCATCGGGTTAAAAACTGCTAAAATCAAATCTCCTATATAACTTAATAATTTAAATTTGCGGAAAATTTTACGGCTTGGCGTAACCGTTAAAACTTCCTTACCTTTAACTAAAGTATTACTTTTAGGACTATGAAGCTTAAGGCTGTGAGCAGAATTATGGGCTGAAGTATTGGCCGAATGTTTCAGCAGTCCTTTGCCATGCAATCCCTTGAGGCCAAAGCCAGATATTGAAGCAATTACTAAATAAAATATCCCAATTACTAAACTTGTTAAATAAATATCAAATACATTAACCATTAGGTCTAACCAGCAGACTTACTATCATTATAAAAACCATTTTCATCAATATACTTTTCTACCAAAAAGTGATTATTCTTAAAATCAACAATTATAATGCGATCACCCTTATTTATAGTGTCACCTTTAATCTTAGCCATTGCTGGAGAGCATGACTTTTGACCATGATAACTATAAACAATTTCACCAAAACCCGTACTAGTTATGTTTAAACTAGCTTTACCAATGGTACCAACCAAGTCAGCTCGACTAAATGCATTAGTCACAGTCATTTTATTGACCATAAAGCGGATAATTTGCTGATAAATAAATACTCCCAAATAACCAATAATAATGGCTGGAATTAAAAGGATAAAAGCCAGTTGAACACTAAACAACTTAATTCCAATACTACCAACGAGCCCAAACCAAAATAAAAATATTGACCAGGCCATCGGATTAATAAATTTTAAAATATCAAAGAAAACTGAATTGGTTTTACCACCTGGTATACCAGCAATAATACTACTGTTATTACTGGTATTATCAATGTCACCACTATTATGGCCTGGGTCAACCGAATGCGCCAAAGTCGAATCCATACCATCGCTAGGATTGCCCGTATCCCCCAAATGCCCGATAATTAAACTCCCTAGAATAAAAAAACTGCCTGTGATGAGACAAAAGAAATAAATATTTTCCAGGACAAAAGGGCTAAACATAATAATTATTTAACATCCAAAGATTGCAAGATCTTTATACCCAAAAAAACAGTTATTAAACAAATAACTAATTAATTGATGGTTAAAAATATCGGTATCCTTTGTCAAAACTCAAAAAACTTTATAGTTTTAAATTTGATTATAATTACAGATTTTCGGGTATTGTATAAACAGTTACGAAAATACCCCCAAAAGGTAATTCCCTATAACCTTCAATTCTCAAGAGTGCATAAAACATATGCTTACTAGCAGTCGTAAATTTATTTAACCAAACCCAAATTAATTTTCAATGCAAATTGTTGTAACTCACGCAAATATGGATTTTGATGCTTTAGCTAGTGAATTTGGCATTACTAAACTTTATCCAAATGCAAAAATGATTTTAGGTTATCCAATTTATGGTAATGTCCGCAATTTTTTGTCTTTATATCGTGACTCATTGCCAATAATCCAATTAAAATATCTGGATTTAAGTAAAATTGCTCACGTTTACATTGTTGACTGTCAAAGAATTGAAAGACTAGACGAAAATATAAGACGGCTTATTGGGTCAGAATATAACGTTCCCTACACAATCTTTGACCACCACCAGATTGATAGTGAAAGTTTAGTCCACAAATACAAGAAAAATTCAGTTATTAAAAATGTTGGTTCGGCAACAACTTTAGTCGTTGAAAAAATCATTAAAGAAAAAATCCCCCTTTCTGCTTTTGATGCAACACTTCTAACTATTGGAATTTATGAAGATACCGGCTGTCTTACTTACAAAGGTACGACTGAAACCGATGCTAAATGTGTAGCTCATTTACTAAAATATGGTGCTGACTTAACCCAGGTTAATGACTATATTGCTCTTAAAATGAGTGAAGAACAAATCGAATTATTTCATGAGTTAGTTACAAAAATTGAAATTATTTATATAAACGGCTTGAAAATTGTTATTGCCATAAATGAACGCCCAAAATTTTTAGATGGCTTAGCAAGTATGACTCGTAAATTACTCGAAATTGAAGCCAGTGATGCAGCTTTTGTAATGTGTAAAATGAACGATCGCATACATTTAATAGGTCGCTCGGATTCTAACGGTATAAATGTGGCCAGTATCGCTAAAATCTTTGGTGGAGCTGGACATCCTGGAGCCGGATCAGCTGTCATTAAAAACAAACCATTACTTCAGCTTAAACAGGAATTAATCCACTATTTAGAATTATATTCAAAATCTGAAACCACCGCTGCCGAAATTATGACGACTCCGGTTCGTACCATTTTAACAAATACAACCATGCAAGAGGCTCGTCGCCTCATGTTAAGATATAATCAAGATGGTTTAATCGTAGCTGAAAACAAGGAGATTTTAGGTGTAGTCACCAGACGAGACATTGATCAAGCCATTCATCATAAATTAGAACATGCACGAGTGCTTGGCTTTATGAGCAAACCTGTGATTACCGTAAACCCAGCTACCAATATTAAAGAAATCCAGCAAAAAATGGTAGCTAATGATATTGGCCGATTACCAGTAGTTGATGAAAGTAATACCTTATTAGGCATTGTCACCAGAGCCAATGTAATTAACACTTTGTATAATGACAAAAAAAGCAAAGAAGCTAATCCGGAAAATACAACTGCAACAACAGATATCCCGACAATAGATTTTTCCGAAAAACTTATTAAATTTGAGCCCTCAATCAAATGGCTATTTCAAGAGATAGGTGTCATAGCAGCCCGGTTAAATATGATTGTTTATTTAGTTGGTGGCTGTGTTAGAGATCTTATTTTAAGTCAAGAAAATTATGATTTAGATTTAGTCATTGAAGGACAGGCAATTGAATTAGCCAAACAATTAATTCGACTATATCCAGCTCGTTTTGAAATCTTAGCAACCCATGAAAGATTTAAAACCGCCACCATTATTTTTAAGGCTGAAAAGAAATATTTAATCGATTTATCTACCGCCCGAATTGAGTTTTATGAATATCCAGCAGCCTTACCTCAAGTTGAAGAATCAAGATTAAAGCACGACTTATACCGACGTGACTTTAGTATAAATTCTCTAGCCCTTTGCCTTAATCCTGGCCGATATGGGATATTAGTAGATTATTTCCAAGGTCTAGCGGATATCAAAGCTAAATATTTAAGGGTTTTACATCCATTTAGCTTTATCGAAGATCCAACGCGCATAATTCGTATGGTTCGTTTTGCTACCCGATTTAATTTTAAAGTCGAAGATAAAACATATGAATTAGCATCTCGCGCTATTGAAATGGGTGTGCTTGATGATTTAAGCGGTACCAGATTTGCGAATGAATTAAAACATGTATTTGAAAGTAATGACATCATTAAAGCTCTTGATTTACTCTGGAGTTTTCGCAAGTCCTTTAGCTTTCTATCTCCTAATATTCAATATAATTACAAAACCAAATTAAGATTACTGCTTGCTACCAGAATGATCCAACGCTATAAATTAAATGAAAAATTTATTGTTTATCTAGGGGTATTATTAGCAAATATACCAAACCCTGAATTAAACAATATTTTTAAACGCTTAATGATTTCCAATAAAAACCGCTCAATTATTGCCAAAGCCAATCAATGGCTTAAGGAAAATGAAAGCTTAAAAATAATGCCAAAATTATCCCAAGTTCATAATATGCTTATTGGCTTAAATGAGCATTCTTTAATTATTATGGCCTGTGTAGCTAGCCCTGGGACAGTAATAAGACGGATGCTTCAGGAATATACGATTAACCTTATGCATATAAAATTAAATATTACTGGTAAAGATCTTCTGGCGCTTGGTATTACTGAAGGCAAACAAATTGGCAATATTCTTGCCCAAACTTTAGAAGCTAAAATTGACGGTAAAATGCTTAATGACTACGAATCAGAAATAGACTACGTAAGCCGTAATTTCACCAGTTTAAATAATGCGTGACTTAATTAGTATCAATATCTTTAAAGTCAATAACAAAACCCGCTAACCAGAACCATTTAGAGACTAGTATAGAAATTCTCAAATAACACAATATATCGACTATCGCATAAATACAATTTATTTTTGGCAAATCTTTTTGTGGATTTTTTAGTAAATCTATCATTGAAAGCAAGTATAACAATTAGCATATATGCATTTATTTTATCATTATTAAAGAGGTAATACCAAGAAGCCTTAGCCTTACCTAACAATTGCTATATTTTTAATTTGCCAATTCAGCAAAATCAATCCAATTATTAAAACTATAAAAAAATAAACCGGCTGGGCAAAAAACAACATAAGATAACCAATAATATAGCCTAAAATAAAACCATTATTTTCACAAAGTAAAATGTTTACAGAAAGCTTTTTCTGATACTGGCTAGCTAAAAAACTACCAGCATAAAAACCATTAGCTAAAACCGCTAATAAAATTAAACCGGCATAAGTATAATTAAAATTAAAATCAAAATTAAAACAGAAAATATTAAGAACAATACAAATCATCAACATAACTGAGTTAAAGTATTTAAAATTTGCTAAAACTGGTACTTTAGGTATCACATATTGCTCAAAATAAGTGCCCAGCAGTGAAGCAAATAACCAAATACATAAAAGCATAAAATACCAAATTATTGAACTGGATAATTTGGCAATAGTTATAAAAGTAAGTTCCAACTGGGCTAAGCCCAGAAAAATACCTGTCAGAAAAATATTTAAAATCATTACATTAAAATATTTATAAAACATTACGCATCAAAAACAAAGTGGGAATTAAATTATTATTGGTTAATGGCTTGGCATTTTTGACTTTATTTAGAACTTCACTTTGATTTAAAATTGTATAATGGGTTGGATTATTTAAATCAGGTAATAAAGATTTAAGCTTAGGAATATTTAAAATATTAGCATCCTTAGAAGCATAAATAAAAATCAAATCAACCACATGCGAATCATTAGCTATAAAATAGGGAAAAGTTTTTGAGGCTGATGCTGCAATAGCTGCAGATAAATGTTTTTTAAAACTCCCTCCACATAAACTTATTGATAATAAACCGTTATTTTTTAATTTAGACTTGACCAGATTATAAAATTCGGTCGTGTGTAACATTGCTGTTTGGATATGAAAAGGTGCCGGAACATCCATAACCACTAAATCAAGTGATTCGCCCGCTAAACTATTTAAGTAAGTACGACAGTCACCAATATAAGTATTAAAATCACCAGACTTTAAATGATTTTTAAATTGAAAAAATTTTAAACCAGCCTCTAAAACAACCGGATCAATTTCACAGACGGTCACATCATAGTTTAACTGTTTTAAATAAGCCGCACTGGATAAACTACCACTACCAACTACTAAAGCTTTTTTAAGGCTTTCATGTTGCGGATTTTTTAAACTGCCGGGAATAAAAGAAACAGCATAGTTAAATCCAGTTAATACGGAATTTTCGTAATAAGGAACTCCATCCAAGAATAAAGATAAGCCTAAATTACTAGAAACAATATCAACCAGATAATAAGGAGAAAACTGTGAAAAAATAAGACTTGGATATTTTAAACCATAAACCGCTGAATAATATTTTTTAAGAATAGCTTCATTAGCAAAAGGATAAAACATCATCATTACTGAAACCAGACCAGTAGCTATAATTCTTAAATTTAAATTACTAATAGTTAGATAAAATATAACTAAAAGAGCCAGATTATAACTCAATAAAACTAATTCAAATTTTTGTAATACTACGATTAAAATCAAACCAATTAAAGATCCTAACAATTCAAAAATATATAATTTACTAAAGTTAACACCATTATTAATAAATTTGGGCAAGAATACGGCAAAATAACCACCTAAAATAAAAATACTTAAAATTCCCACAATTAAATATGCTAGATTTGAATTATTAATATTACAACAATATACATATATACTTCGAATACTTAAAGGCATAAATACACACATTACAAAATTTACCACGGTCCAGATTTTAAATACTTCAGGATGCAAACGATATCCTATACCATAAGAAACACTTATACCAATTAAAATTATTACCGTGGAAAATATAGCAATTAATTCAGTAGAAAAAAATGTCGAACCAACTTCACGCGTAAAAATATACTGCGTTTGGAGTAAAGCCATACCACAAACCATAATCAAAACTTTATTCTTACTCGTAAATACATTTTTACTTAGTTGTGAATCATTATTCATTAATAGCGTTCTTGTGGTGGCAAATCACTTTGATAAGGATTTAACTGACTATAAGTCTGATTTATCTGCCAGTTAGGATAAGGTATGGTAGGTCCAGTAAAATATGGAGGGATTTCATATGGCCTAGGTAAATATCCTGGCTCAGGAGGACGAGCCTCGGTAACTGGTGGCATATTTAAATAACCAGAATTGGGCATCGGATAAGGCATATTGACCGGAGGCATTATCGGTGCGGGAGGCTCTACCGGTGTTGGGCCTAAATATGGTGGCTGAGCGGGTGCAACGGGCACGCCCGGATTTTCAACGGGTGGACTAACCGGTGGGGCTGGTTCTAAAGGAGGATTAACGGGTACAGCATGGCAGCCACAATCGGGCTTAACCACTACAGGATGACAGCTACCTGAGTCAGTAGGTTGATCTGGTTGGGTTACTGGTATTTTCCATGTAGGTAAACCATAATTATACTTAACCTCAGTTGGTTCAGTTGGCTGAGATACTGGGATAACCGGTTTAGGGCAATCGGGAACGTCTTTAACCGGCGAAGATACAACTGGCACTGGTTTAGTCGGACGATCAACCTTGCAAGTAAAATCTGGGATTTTTAACTGCCAGCCAGGTAAAATTAGCGAATCATTACACTTGAGTGATGGATAACTTTTATGATTAAGTTCAACAATTTTTCTTACTTCATTATCAATTTGTGCGGCATTTACTTGTTTATCGCCATTCTGCGTCTTAAGTGCACGCAAGGCAATACTTTCCAGACAATCACCATATTGCACAGTATAGTCACAATGCTTATTTAACTGAATATTTTTATCAAGCGATTCAATTTCGTCTTTATGCCATAATTTAGCTGTTTGACTCCTATAAGCGTAATCAGGGTGAAAACTTTTAGCCTGGGCACAGCTAACCGAATCGACGGCTGATAAATTTAGATTATTAACCTTACAAACTTCATTCTTAGAAGAATTATGCGGTAAGTCATGTAAATTATTTTTATCCATAGTTTAACCTTTACAATATATAATTATTATAAATGTATAACTTTTAATCAGTTAATACTATGGGGAAATTCCCAATAATACTAAATTGCTGTTTCAGCTTGATCGCAAAGCGCCACATAGGCTTAAACTATAGCAACGATTTTAGCCAATTTACTTATTTGAGTTTTCGTGAATTAGGTTATCATAAAACATTTATATACACCGAGATTTTAGCTGGCCAGCTATATTATTCAAGTTTTAGGGCTGATTAGCCTTTTGATTATCCTCAATAGCATCAACAAAACCTCGTGCCAAGCCAATTTTTTCTAATAGCCCAAAGGTTTTAACACTAACAATATCATATTTAGCCCCTTGAGCAACCAGGCCATAATCAAGTTCTTTTAAAAAGTTATACCCAAAGAAACTTCCGCCAATTTGCAAAAATGCAATGGATATTTCATTAGGATTACGCATATGATAAGTTGCTTCAATTATGGCTCTTTTTAATGAATAAGGATTATCAGGAACGCCATCAGTAATAATAGCAATAACCAATGGCTTAACATTTGGATTAGTAAGCCTAGCATCAAAATAATGCCTAATCACACTTACAAGTGCTGCCGTGGTATTTGTCCCACCGCCAGGATGATTAACCTTGAAAATTGTTTCAATATCATTAAAGTGAACATTGTCAAAAACCTTAAAATTACTAGAAAACAAGACAACGGTCATACCGTTATCCAGATAATTTTGGGCAAGATCGGCAAAATGCATGGTTTGAATTTGACACCAATGCCAGCGTGTTATTAGAAACGGGTTAGTGCCGATAGTAAGCATAAGTGGTATGCTTAAATATTTGGACATTTTAGAAGCTTTATTAGGAGGAGGGCAGTCATTGGTATCCATCGAGCCCGATTTATCAATCAATAAAGTAACATCATGCTCGCCAAGCATTTTTAATTCTTGTTTCGATACCTCAACTTGTAAAATTTTATCGTCAGCTTTTAATGTACTTTGCGATAAATTACCTGTATTAGGTGGTGTTAAACGCAATCCACTTGAATCGGTTTCACCATTTAAACCATTTAAATTTGCCGCACCATTTAAACCACCAGGACGACTTAAGCGCAAACTATCTACACTTGCTCCAGTGGCAGAACCTGGCAAGTTTTCATTTACGGTAGTGGAAACATTACCTTGAATAACCGCTTCATTGTTTTGTGCTAGGGCAATATCAGTAATAGCCCCAAAGCCTAAGCATATTAAAACCAGACAAATCTGTTTATCCAACGAAAAAATCAATCCTCTAAAGTATCTAGTACAAAGGTAACTGGACCATCATTTGTTAAAGTAATTTGCATATCAGCACCAAACTGACCAGTGGCAACCGTTATGGCATTCTTTTTCAATTGATCAATAAACTGTTCATAGATTAATTTACCTAATTCTGGCTTAGCTGCATTAGTAAACCCGGGTCTGCGCCCTTGTCGCCAACTTGCATAAAGGGTAAACTGCGAAACTACTAAAATTTCTCCCTTAACATCTAGAATAGATTTATTCATTTTTTGATTGTCATCAGCAAAAACCCTAAAATCAACAATTTTTTTAGCCAGGAAAATGCAATCCTGAATCGTATCATTATGATGCACACCTAGCAAAATAAACAAGCCCGGATGATTTTTCCGAATCTGACCAATAATCTGTCCATTTACACTGACATTAGCATTTAACACTCTTTGAATTACTGCTTTCATCTTTATTTTAATATTGGTTAGAACTAAGCATGACAATATTTTAATCGAGCCAAGAAATTTAATCAAATCAATAAAACATTTCAGGCAAAGCTAATTTAATATTAAAATTATAAAGCAATTTTTATTTAGATGCTTACGCTCATCATTAATTCATGCTAGTATTCATTTAACGCTATATTAATCAATAAATACCGATAAACTTGGTAATCTGGCTAATTAACGCGGGGTAGAGCAGCCTGGTAGCTCGTTGGGCTCATAACCCAAAGGTCGACAGTTCGAATCTGTCCCCCGCAACCAAATTAAAAAAGCTTAAACACGATCGTTTAAGCTTTTTTAATTTTCCACTCAAAACGTCAGCGCAAAAAAAATAATACCTTGATGATCTAATCCATTGCCAAAGCTAAAGCAAAATAGTTAAGCTTAACAAAACCTTGACGAAGCAATAGTAATTTTTAAATTGGAGCGGGTAGCGGGAATCGAACCCGCGTGTACAGCTTGGAAGGCTGTCATTCTACCATTGAACTACACCCGCACAAAACCAATCCCAAAGTATTTAGCTCAACTATATCTATTATATTAGAAAAAAAAACAAAAAAAGTAAAATAACTTTAAATATTTGCAATGTTTAAAAATTAAAAAAAATAAATGTTTAAAGTAAAATGTTAAGAAAGAAGATTAAAGATTTCTGATAATCACTATTTTTTTGAATTTTTATCTTGAAGAAATAATTAAGAAATGATACCTTAATACTATAAAGAATATATTAACTGCCATTTACAACTTTTGCGTTGTTTGACGGCGGTTGTGGCTTAATTATTGGTTTGCAAACGGGAGTCTATATATATGTATGCTAATTTAAGTTATTTTGCTTCAAGTTCAAATTACAGTAATAATGAATTTAACTTTCTCGAAGAGTCCGGCAAACGTAAACTGGTTCCAGCTCATATTGAGAATTTAAGTCCATATAAGCCGGGTCGACCAAGTGCTGAATTATGTAAAGAATTAGGGATAAAAGGCTTCATTAACCTAGCTTCTAATGAAAATTCACTTGGACCACCTAAAGGGGTCAAAAAAGCTATTAACGAAGTATTAGCAGGTGTACACTGTTACCCTGACGCTTCGGCTAGCGATTTGCGGAATGCTCTGGCGGCTAAATACAACGTCAAAGCTGCCAATATCACTGTAGGTAATGGTTCTGAAAGTATAATTTCCAATATTTTACGAACTTTTCTGCACGGAAGTAATGAGGTTTTAACGTCGGAAGGTACATTTGTAGGCGTAAGTTTGCTCGTTAAAGCCAATGGCTCTAATTTAGTAACGGTGCCTTTAAAAAACTATTGTTTTGATTTAGAAGCTATTGCTAATGCTATAAATAAAAACACTAAAATCATCTATCTATGCAATCCTAATAACCCAACCGGACAGATAATTTCTCAGGCTGATTTTGAAACTTTCATTAAAAAAGTTCCACCTCATGTCTTAGTGATACTGGATGAAGCCTATTATGAATTTGCTAAAGACTACTCATATTTTCCCGACTCGTTAAATTATCGTTATGATAACGTCCTTACCTTAAGAACTTTTTCTAAAGCCTATGGATTAGCTGGTCTAAGATTAGGATATGGCATGGCTCATGAATGCTTGATTGACTACATACACCGGATTAAATTACCGTTTGAACCAAATACATTAGCTCAGGTAGCTGGATTAACCGCTTTAAAAGATGATAATTATCTGGAACGCACTCTAAAAAATAATAACGTAGGCAAAGAGTATCTCAAGCAGAACCTTGACATGTTAGGAATTGAACACATTCCAACTTATGCTAACTTTATTATGATTAACCTGGAATCAGAAAATCGTGTCAACAATACCTATAATGCTTTATTAAAACAAGGCATTGTTATTCGACCACTTAAGGCTTTTGGCCTACCAACCTGTATGCGTATCACGATTGGCTTACCTATGGAAAATCAAAAATTAATTAAGGCCTTTAAAAAAATTATTTAAAATTATAATTCGCTATACACTTGTAGGCACCCAATAGCATAGTTACTTCCGTTTCAACGCAAAAATTAAATTGCCCTTGTATAATAGCAATACACTATGGATACCCAATAGCATAGTTACTCATTTTTTAGAAGCTGAGAATTTAAATTCGCTAACTTGTAAAATAATTGTAAAAAAATGTCAATTAAATAGTTAAGTTAGTGTGAATAAATTACAGATCCCCAAAATTGTCACCTATATTGGAGTGATACAAATCTTTCTTTTGGAGAAAAAAAATGACAGCAACAATACAAAAAATAGAATTAAAACCAACATGGACGATGAGCAAAGTTCAAGGCGAAGTAGCTAACATGAAAGCTCAAATGTGCTTTACAGCTCATAGCGTAATTGAAAAATTAAGCCCTGAAGCCTTAACCGAATATACAAACAAAATGACTGAAATGAAATTAGGCTATTTCACTAAGTTAAATGTAAAAACCCCAATGGATTTAGTAAAAGCTTTCGGAGAATATGAAGTAAATTTAACCGGTAGCAATATTGAAATTTATGGAACTGATACTGAAGCCGGTTTAACTTTCAAAACCTGTGCCAGCTGGCAAGCTACTAAAGAGTTAATGAATCCAACGGTAGCTAAAGAAAAAGAAATGATGGAAAATATGAATTCCTTTATTGGTAAACTTGGCAAACATTTTGGTTTCACTGGAACCACCAAGTTTGAAAATGAAATGTTAACTGTTACTTTTACCAAGTAATTTTAACTAACTAAATATTTTAATGTATAAGCAAGGGTTATTACTCTTGCTTATATATTAAAAGTAAATAATTTATATTTCATTATATTTCCTCTTGGAAAGACTCTTTTCATTTATAATAATTTAGTGTAAAGTTTACGTTGTGTTTATTATTTATTAATAATTCAAAAAGTCATTATATATAAATTTTACTGGCATCATTTTTTAAAAGGCGGGCATTATGATACATTACTTATATTCAACCAGAGGCAGTTATCTGTATTTAGTTGGCAAATACAATAACAAACCAAAAACTACTACTGGCCAATTTGTTTTATCCGTTCCCGATAAAACATCTCAAGTAGCCATAGATTCCTTAGCTCATCGCAGATTCATGGAACATTTAAGAAAACCACGCAAGGTTAATCACGAACGTCATGGCAAACATAATATTGAAACCATGGTTCCCGTTCAAAGAGAATTATTATCAATAGTTTAAAATATACTAAATAAACTAATCATGATAAACTAAGAAACACTTTAATACAGTGTTTCTTTTTTTATGCGTTCATCATTCAACCGATTTAAGGGCTTTACCAATTTTGAACTAGTAATAATTACGTTTGTAATTATTCTACTGGTAGCAGTAATTTTGCCTAATTTATTTAAAACCTTTGAAAGTGCCAAAATTAGCACTCTAGACAAAAATACTAAATTAATTTTTCAGAGAATTATTTTATACGCTAAGAATCATCACGGCCAATATCCTAATTTAAATACCGTATTTTTAAAGCAACTTATAGTAAAAAACGAGTTAATTAATCCTTTTACTAATTTCCCCCAAACACCCATACTAGGTCCTAATGTAAATAATATTAATGATTTAGCGCGTAAAACCAAACTGGGCAATCCAGGTGATATTTTGGTTGGTAATATCTTAAACAAGTCAAAAATTATTGGTATTTATACCTTAACTCTTGGAAATAACGGTCAAATTCAGACAAAATTATACTTATACCTACCTGCAGCAAAGGAGTAAACTTATGAAATTTGGCGATTTAGAATTAACCATAATCCGTGAATGTGAATTTAAATTAGATGCTGGTGCCATGTTCGGTGTGGTACCAAAAACGCTTTGGTCAAAAACAACCATTCCTGACGATTTAAATCGGATTAATCTGGCCTGTAATTTACTGCTTATAGAAAGTCCAGAATTTAAAATTCTGGTAGAAACTGGTATGGGACCAAGATGGACCGAGGCTGAAAGCCAAAGGTATCAAATTAAGACATTGGTAAACTGGGAAAATATTCTAGCTCCAATTGGTTTAACTCACAAGGATATTGATGCCGTAATAATTTCACACCTTCATTTCGATCATATGGGCGGAGCCGTGTCATTAATTAATAATGAATTAAAACCTTCTTTTCCTAAAGCAAAATATTTTATCCAAGCTGGCGAATGGCAAGATGCTCATTCGCCAAATGCCAGAGCTAAAGCCAGTTACCGTCATGATGATTTTGAACCAATAAAGCAATATGGATTATTAGAATTAGTTAATGGTGAATGTGAAATTTATCCAGGTATTAAACTTCATTTAACTGGTGGCCATACTAAATCCCATCAGGTAATAAGTTTTACTTCACAAGGATCAACCGGTATATATCTAGCTGATATCATGCCTACAGCTAATCATGTAAATCCAGCCTGGGTAATGGGCTATGATCATTATCCACTTACCAGTTGCGACTTTAAAAATGAGATTTTAAATAAAGCTTCACAGTATAATTATTTAGTAGTATTTGACCATGAAATTAATACTCCTTGGGGTCACATAAGTTTAAATGATCAAAAGCGCTTTGAATTTAAGCCACTTGATAAATCAAGCCTAGAGCCAAGAATGTTTAAAAATAATTAATATACCGTTAATTTTTTATTAAGGTATTTTCATTAAGCTATTTTGTAACAGCATAATTACATTAGATATACTATGATGTCATTATACAAAAAGGGCTATTGACAAGGTGTAAAAAATTTCATTTGACTAATATAAATTAAATGATAGTCTTAACCTTAGAGTAATGGAAAAATTCCAACTCAAGTTTAAGTAAATTTTAAATACGAATAAAAATTTTAGATGAAGAGGTTAAATTATGTTTATTAATATAGGCAAAGCCGTAAATTGGTTTTATTATCGCACTTTATTCAGCTTAAAAAATATGACTAAATGTAATAGTGATTCAGAAATAAACTGGGATGAATTACAACAAACCCGAAAAAAACTGGTTGATTTACGTTTTAAAAAAGTTAAAAGTAATACAAAAATTTTCAATCAAGGTACTTCAACAATATCAACCGATCAAGCCCAGAATATTCTAGCACTGGACTTACACAAACTATCCCTTAACAAGCATAAACTAATTAGCGATCCGTTAATTCTGAACCATATTAATCCAACTAATAAACAAGATAATATAACTTGGCTACAAGAAAAGTACGCTAGTAACAAATAAATATTGGCTTATTACCTTTAAATTTAATATTTTCAACTGTCCTAACCCCGATATAAGTTTACTAGGTTTAGAACTTATTACCTTTAGTTAGAAATTGTTAGGTTAATAACTAAGTAGTCAAGTTACTGATACCAGTTAATGGAATCATTTTGATTTTAAATGAAGTTTGCTAACAATTTTTATTTGCTGATTTTTAGTATAATGAGTTTTTTAATTTCAAATTTTATCAATTAATAAAAAATCTCAAATGGATTCAAATCAAAGTACGCTTTTATTTAAACCATGGAAAGCTGTTTATCTAGCCTTCTATAATTGTCGTTTTTACACCGACGTTGTCAATAACTGGTCGGGTTATGCTTATATTTATCTAGCAAGTCTGTTATTTTTTATAAATATTTTGGCCGTTTTAAATTATTCCCTTCTAAACATATCTACAATAAAAAAAGTCTTTATTCCTATAGCTAAGCAAATTCCCGATCTTAAAATTACCAACAAAATTTTACATATTAATCAACCTGGCCCAATTACAATTAATATCCCTAATTCCCAGCGTTGCTATATTTACATTGATACCACTACCGATCAATATAATACAAGGTTAAGCCCTATTATTCAGCTATCACCTCATTTTTGCCATATTAATTATCCCGATCCATTTGGTAATGATGTCAACCAGAAAAACTATGTAACAACCAGAGTCTTTACCATACAGTGGGAAAGCGATGGTAAACTTGATCAAAAAAGTCTTCTTGAAGATATTAACATCTTTACATTAATGATACCACCAGTTGCGTTTATGGTATTTTATCCCATCTGCATAATCATCTGTATATTCCAATCAATACTCTATTCATTCTTAGCCTATGTCATTTCCCTTATAGTAAGAAAGCCCTTAAAATTCGATGCCTTAGTCAGACTTTCGGTAATTTCAATGACACCAGGATTAGTACTAGATTCATTTATCAAAACATTTCACATTAACTTCGCCAGTTATTCTTCTATGCTAATGTGTTTTAGCTTGACCATAGTTTACCTAATAATTTCCATAAGTGTTCAAGAAGATAAAGCGCAGACTCAGTAATTAAATTATCAGTTAATTGCCACAGTATCTAAAATTCAACGATAAAGTCTTGATTTTATCGTTGAATTTTTTTTAGATTAAGCTTAATGAAAAAATTAATTGTTAAACTGCTAATCAAGAATATCCTTAATAGTATTTTCACTTAATAATTTAATAATCCATTTATCCAACTCGTCTTTTGTAGCACTCCTG
>JAKAZS010000028.1 GCA_021815785.1 bacterium | reverse complement strand
CAAATTTGCTAATGCGTTTAAAGATTTAACTGATAATTCAAATAGTTATAATGCTGAAAATAACGTTCAACAGAATAATTTAATCAGACCGGTTAATGAACCTAATCCCATATTTCAACCTAACAATAGCAATATAATCAATAATAATCAAATTCCCAATTATCCGCAGAACAATCCAAATATTTTAAACAGCCCACAAATAGCTAGTTTAATCCAGAATAATCCAAATATTTTAAACAGTCCACAAATAGCTAATTTAATCCAGAACAATCCAAATATTTTAAACAGCCCACAAATAGCTAGTTTAATCCAGAATAATCCAAATATTTTAAACAACCCACAAATAGCTAGTTTAATCCAGAATAATCCAAATATTTTAAACAGTCCACAAATAGCTAGTTTAATCCAGAGCACGGGAAATGAAATTAATAATAATTCGATTAGTCTAGTACCACCGAATGGATACAATGTTGTATCAAGTAATCTTAATACCAATTTAAAAGGGCCAATTAATGTCAGCCCAGAAACTGGCTTTACTAATAGAATAAAATCACTGAATAATATTGACAACAATGCTCGAAATGCACAAAACTACATTTCTTTTAATAAAACGAATGCAAGTTCAATGCAGTTTTTACTTGAAGGTATGCATAAAACAAAAACCGGAGTCAATTTATCTGTAGTTTTTAAAAACCCTACAGCCACCTCATTTGCCTTACCTAAAAATACGACCGCTTTACTCCAAATACCGGGCAAAGAGAATAAACATTTAAAGGTTTCTTTTCTTGATGATATTGTGCCATCAAACGGAGAAATACATGGAGTAATTAAAATTCCCTTTACCTATTGTTCGCCTAAAGCTAATCTATATCTCGAGAAAATTGCCTTATCTGAAGGGGCTCAAAGCCAAAATTTGCATTTAGATCTTCCCATTGAAGCGATGAGTAGTATGATAGCCACAAAAAAAATGTTTAATCAGTAATATTTTAAAATTCCCAAATAAACATGTTAGAATATTGAACTTTAATTTATTGAAATAATATTATTGTGATAATTTGTGTTTTTGGAACAGTTTTGCTATATTTTAAACTTATCTAATCACAATTAAACTTATTAAGGTAAATTATATGACATTTGAACAGTCTAAAATAAATATTAGCAATCTGGATTTTAGCATAAAGTCTGATGACAGTTTTAATTCTGATTTAATTGAAGAAGGGGTAAGATTAATTTTAGCCGGTATTGGTGAAGATATTCATCGTGATGGTATTAAAAAAACACCTTATCGCGTGGCTAAAATGTATAAGGAATTATGTAGCAATTCCAATAGCCATCTTTCAGATAAAGATCTGACCACTTTTTCCGAAAATGTAACAGGACAGATTATTGCCGTCAAAGATATTTATTTCTCGACAATTTGCGAACATCATCTGTTACCATTTTTTGGTCAAGCTCATATTGCTTATATTACTAAAACAAATAAAATTGCCGGTTTATCTAAACTGGCAAGAATAGTTGATTTTTATGCAAAACGCCTACAGGTTCAAGAAAGAATGACTTATGAGATTGCCCAGGCTGTAGCCAATTTATTGGATGCTAAAGGTGTATTAGTATTACTGCAAGCCGAACATTTATGTATGTCAATTAGAGGCACAAATAAGCCTGGAACTAAAACAAATACAATGCTTGCCCAAGGAATCCTCGAAACCGATATTAATGCACGTAATGAAGCTTTAAATCTACTTCGTATGTAATTATTTATATTTTAATTAAACCTGAACCCAAAACTCATTAATCATTTGTAATACGGCTCCAAGTCTATTAGAATTAACTGGCTTGTTAATGTAATAATTCATTTTTAAATCCAGTGCTTTCAAAACATCTTCTTCATCTTGTGACACCGTTAAAACAACAACCGGAATTTGTTCAAATATCTCATCATTCTTTATTTCTTCCATAACTTCATGTCCATTTTTTCTCGGTAAATTTAAATCCAGTAAAATAACATCAGGTAACTTTATTTTCTTTTGTTTGTTTAAATAAGTCATAGCATCTTCACCATCATTTACGACAGTTAGATTATACTGAATATTTATATCTTTTAAAGCTTCCTGAGTTAACCTTACATCTGCTGGACTATCTTCAACTAAAAGTATTTCTAATGATTTTTCCATAATTACTCCTTTATTTATTTTTTGCGAGGGAAAGTAAAATTAAATTTGGTACCTTGATCAACTTCAGATTCGACCCAAATTCTGCCACCATATGATTCGACAATTTTTTTACAAATAGCTAAACCCATTCCAGAGCCTGAATAAATTGCCGGATTATGAACTCGACAAAACATATCAAACACTTTTTTAAAATATTTACTATCGATACCAATACCATTGTCCTCTATCGTAAAAATATATTCATTATTATTTTCAATATAATAAATTTTAATAATGGAATGGTCTTTTTGTGAATATTTAAGAGCATTACCGATTAAATTCTGGAAAAGTTGAATTGCTAAAACCTCTTCCATTTCAATATCGGGAAAAGTATCATAAATGATGTCAACATTTTTTTCCGCAATAGCTGAACCCAAATCAACAAGGACATCATTTATTATCTGTTTAAAATTTAATATTTTAATTTGTTTTTGGGGTTGAGTGACACGTGAATGTCTTAAAACTGCTTGAATTAATTGTATCATTCTTTCCGTACCATTGGTAATATAAGCCATAAATTCGTCGGCATCTTTGTCTAATTTTCCTTTATACCTTTTACTTAAAAGCTTAGTATATCCTTGAATAACTCTCAAGGGTTCTTGCAAGTCATGGGATGCAATTTTAGCAAACTGTTTTAATTCTTCATTAGATCTTAATAATTCTTGAGTTTTTTCTTTAAAGCGATTTTCTAAATCTTGGGTTAAATTAGCAATTTTGTCTTGAAAAGCTAGTTTATCAGTTATATCCCTTAAAAATAAACAATAAAAGTGCGTATCTTGTGTCCAAACATTAAATAATGAAACTTCAACTGGCAATTCTTGATTGTTTTTGTTGGAAATAATAATTTCAAATCTTTTAGAGATGCGTTGATTAATATTTTCCGAAATTGTAAAATCGGCTAACACATTTAAATAATTTTTTCCTAAAGATTGTGGTCTTAACACCTTAATAAAGTTTTCGCCAATTATTTCATAAGACATCCAACCCAACATAAATTCAGCTTGCTTATTCCAGTTCTTAATAATGCCATTAGTATCAATGGAAATAAACGGATCTAAAGCACAATCAATTATTGAAGAATTAAAAAATTCAATTCGTTTAAGTTTATTTAAAATATCAGCCCTTTCAATAGCATATCTAAGACAACGATATATTGAATCATCTGAGGGCTTGCCTTTAATTAAATATTCTTGAGCGCCTAGCTGAAGAGCTTGAATAGCTAATGATTCATCTTCAACACCAGTTAACACAACAATAGGAGTTTTTTGGGTATATTGCTGGACTCGTTGTAATGTTGCTAAACCATGACTATCAGGCAAACTTAAATCCAAAACAATAACGTCATACATAAAGCTTTTTAACTTATTTAAAGCTAATTCAACCGTATCTACTGAGCTTACAATATAGTTACGTTTAGATAACAAAAGAGTTATCAACTTTTGCTGTGTCAAATTATCTTCAACCAAAAGTACATTATACAACTTTTCTAACCCTCATAATTTAAGTATATCAAGAGAATCAATTAAAAAATAAAAATTTGTTTAAGATTTGGCTAAGACCTAAAAAACTAACAGTCAATTCCTTCATCAGCTTTACCATGATGTTTTAACTGAACGGTGGTTGATATTGTTGTAGCTTCATTAACTAACCAATCAGGAGCCTTACGTCCAGTCATAATAAGTAACGTTGGATCTTTTCTTAAACTAAGTAAGGTTTTTACAGCTTCAAAATCAATTAAACCAACTCTAGCAACATCAAGCAATTCATCAGCAATAACAATTTCGTCACCATTAATTAACCCTTCAGTTAAAAGAGCCAAGCCACGTTTAGCTTCTTCTTTATCTGTCGGTAAAATTCCATTAGAACTACTATAAAAACGAAAACTCCCTTTAGGTCCAGCATTAAGCCGATTAATACCTGTGTAAAAGTACTTTAATCTACCTAAATGATTATCTGGATAAGTAGAAGCAAGATATTGAAGGGTTTTACCTTCACTAGAATTAGCTTCTAATTTATCAAAGAATACCAATGTAACACTTTTACCGGTGCTTAAGGCACGCATTAAGACACCAAACGTCGCTGTAGTTTTACCGCAGGCGGTACCAAGGTAAAGTCTAATTTTGTCAGATTGGCTATTTTGATTATTTAACATAAATTAATACCATGCCGGTTGTAATGAGTTGTTTTTTTAACAATGACTATAAACTTAATTAATCAGTTGGTTGATATTTTAACATTAAAGGTATAGGTTTACCATTATCGTCAACACTGCAATAAGTTAAATCAGCCTGAGTCACTAATATAGACTCTAAATGTTTTTCAACTTCAACATCTACATGCACTGAAATAGAAGTAGTGCCAATTTTAATAATTGAACAATAAAAACTAACAATTTCACCAACATGAACCGGCGCTTTAAATATGACTTCTTTTATAGCTATGGTAACAATTTTTTGGTTAGTATACCGGGAAATTGTAAAGATGCCACTTAAATCAATATAACTTAAAATTACTCCACCAAAGATATTTCCATGACTGTTGGTGTCTTTAGGAAGTAAAACTATTCTAATAGCTGGATCTTTCATAATTTATTCTATATTATAATAATAAATTAAAATTGGTGATATTATATCAATAATAAATATAATATCACCAATTTTGTTTATATTTATAACTTTTCTTGTAAATAATTAAAAATTATCCAAACGACGAATTTGAAAAATTATAAATCGAATAAAAATCTTTTTAATGTAACAACTTTAATACTAATTATTTTAGTTAGTATATTAATAAGCCTAGTTTATATCTTAATTGAGCCATTATATCAAAACAGCTTATTTGTCACTAAAAATAATGGAGTAATAAGTGTAAGTGATTTTGTATTATTTTATGAAAGTGGAGCAATTGCTAAAAGCTCAGATGCTCAAAATGTTTACAATCCTGAAATTCAACTAAAGTGGGCTAATAAGCTAATATATCCTGATTATATAAATCGTGTCTTTTATATTAATTATGTTCCATTTATGTTTGCCTTAATGATACCATTAACCTTAGTTTCAATGACCCAGGCATATTTTAGCTGGTGTATTTGTTCGGTTGCATTTGCATTATATGGCATAAATAAATTACTAATCAAAACACAACATTTAAACAAAATACAAAGATTGATTTTTTTTATAAGCCTGTTTATCAGCGTACCATCAATATATTGCCTAAAATTAGGTCAGTCGAGTTATCTAATCTTAGGCTTGTTTTCCATGTTTTTATATTTAGAATTTAATCATAAAGCAAAAATAGCTGGAATTTTATTTGCTTTAACAACAATCAAGCCACAATATATATTTTTGATATTAACTGATATTCTTGTTAATAAGCGTATGCGAACTTTGTCTTCATTTGTGCTTACGGAAATTATACTATTCATGATTGCCATAGCAACTATAGGAATACAGGAAACATTAAAATTTCCGTATATTTTAATAAATTCAGAAACCACAAGAAATATGAACAGCTTAATTTTAGCTGGTAATTATCCTGAACGAATGACCAATTTACGAGCTATTTTAACTACGTTTTTAAGCTTAAAATTTTCATTCTATATATCATTGATAGCCATTATAATTATAATAATCTTTATTTTAAAAAATCGAAAAATTAGTTATTTGAATGACACTTTAAAATATTGGTATTATTCCGTACTGCTTGTAGCATCAGTATTTTTAGGACCACATACATTTATCCATGATTCGGTTTTATTGGCAATACCAGCAGCCTTAACTTTAAAAACGCTTAATTTTAAGGAAATTCTTAATAATCAAGAAAAATCAGAAATAATATGGTCTTTCCTCATTATCTTCTACCCATTTGCATCCTGGCTATGCCTATTCATGCAATTATATAGCCCATTCAAGATTTCCTACTTAGCTATATACCATTTATTACTCTTAGTATCTTGTTTAACAATGTATCAGAGATTAGTTAATTTAAATAATAAAACAGTTAATTTAACATTGGATTCCAATCAATCTTGAGCATCTGTTCAACCAAATATTTCCATTTTTGGTACTCAGCAACATTATGATTTTTAGGGATAAACGATTTAGAACTTTGCCAAAGTTGTTTATATGCGTCGATGTTTTTAATTTCACCGCAGGTTAAAAACGCTAAAGCTGCTACACCCCATGCTGTTGATTCAGTAGTCTTAGCTTTTATTACGGGAATATTAGCCAGATCTGCTTGCAACTGTAACAAGAAATTATTATTACTTGCCGCTCCATCAACACGTAAATCCTTTAAAACAAGATTATGGTCACTAAATTTATTAATAATATCATTTACTTGAAAGGCCATAGCTTCAAGACTGGCTCGAATAATATGAGCTTGATTTGTACCACGAGTTAAACCATAAATAATACCGCGAATATCTTGTCGCCACCATGGAGAACCTAAACCAACAAATGCAGGAATAAAATATACGCCACCATTGTTATCAACGGAATTGGCAATTTTTTCTGATTCTAAAGGATTTGGCAAAATTTTTAATTCTTGAATTAACCACTTAATAATAGCTCCAGCAATAAAATTAGCTCCTTCTAGAGCATAACAAGGGTTGACGTCAGCTAATTTCCAGGCTACGGAAGTTAGTAATCCATCCTTAATAATAATTTGATTATCAAGGTTCACCAAAACAAAACTACCTGTACCATAAGTGCATTTTACATGACCACTATCCAGACAGCCTTGACCAAATAATGCCGATTGTTGATCGCCTAGGACCGCCAATATCGGTGCTTCAAATCCAAGTAAGGATTTATTAGTATGACCAAAATTTGCATTGGAATCAACAACTGTTGGTGCCATAATAAGTGGAATATTAAAAATTTCAAATAAATCAGTATCCCACTTCAAGGTATGTATATTAAATAGTAAAGTTCGCGAAGCATTACTAGGCTCAGTAAAAAGATTTCGATCTTGTGTTAAGTTATAAATTAGCCAAGTATCTATGGTACCAAAAATTAAATTACCAGAATTAGCAAGATTCCGTGCATCAGGAATATTATCAAGCAGCCAAGCAATTTTTGAAGCCGAAAAATAAGCGTCAGGGATTAAGCCTGTTTTATTCCGGATAACAGCTGAAAATTGAACCAAATTATCAATTTGGGATGCAGTTCGCCTACATTGCCAAACAATGGCATTTGATATTGGTTTACCAGTAATTTTGTCCCAAATCAAACAGGTCTCTCGTTGATTAGTTATGCCAACACAACTTATAGCATGAGCATCAATATTAGTATTTAGAATGAGGTTTTTAATACATTCAATTTGACTATTAAGAATTTCATAGGGGTCATGTTCAACATATCCAGGCTGAGGATAAATTTGATTAAATTCTTTTTGACTAACGCCGATAACCATACCCGTATTATCAAAAAGAATTGCCCGACAACTGGTAGTACCTTGATCAATAGCTAAAGAAAATTTGCGCATAGTCTATCCTAAATTAAACAAGTTAATAAAGCTGATTTTATACTATTGAAAATAATGATAGTAGCAATTATAGGAAATTTAAGAATAATTAATTTATTAAAATGATCTATAATAAGGTAATTCAATCAATCTAAACATTGAGTTGATCCATTAGCCCAACCTAACTAAACACGTTAATACATTCATCTCATCGGTACAATAAAAGAATAACATTGCCAACAACTCAATCAGCACACAATAATTTAAAGGCAGCCTGCTTGACAAGCGGAGGGCTTGATAGTATAGCTTTATTATTTTTATTGGTTAAACAATATAAATCAATTTATCCAATTTATATTAAAACCAACTTGAATTTTGAAGAAGCTGAAATATATTATCTAAAAAAGTTCATTGCTGCCTGTCAGAATAAATCCATACAACCTTTAACAATTTTAAATCTAGATAGTCGTGATTTATATACTAATCATTGGAGTATCAATCATGTAAACATTCCAGACTACACCAGCCTGGATGATAGTGTTTATTTGCCCGGGCGAAATATTATATTACTATCTAAATCGGCAATATGGTGTGCACTAAACGATGTTAACGATATTGCTTTAGGTCATCTTCAAGGAAACCCATTTCCTGATGCCAGTCAAAAATTTATAGATAAATTAGCCGACGCTTTCAGCATCGGTCTAAACTGTAAATTAGCTATTATAAGACCATTTGTCAATCTAAGCAAAGCCAAAGTTATTAAATTAGCTAAAAATGCACCCTTAAATTTATCGTTTTCATGTATTGATCCTCAATTAAGTGAAGATAAAATATTTATTCATTGCGGCAATTGCCATAAATGTGCTGAAAGAATTAAAGCTTTTAATGAGGCAAGCATTACCGATCTGACTATTTACGCCAAATCACATTAATTATGTTGAGATTAAAACTATTTATAATTTTCATAATATTTTCAAATTGCCTGAATATAGCTTGGTCACAAAAATTATTCGGCAAAATCGAATTATTAGAAACACAAAATGGAAATATACTTAATTTAAATGAAACTGCTGAATTAACATCCGTAAATAATTTGCTCAAATCATTTCCTCATGCATTTAAAGGAAAATGGCATGGTCTAGTAATTGTTAAGGCAATTTCAATTTCACCAACTTTTATCAATCGTGACCAGAATGAAGCAAATTTATTTGAACAGTATTGTCAACCAGGCTATACGGGCTCATTAAATCTAGATTTTAAAGAAGATGATAATAAAAATATTTATATTAGCCCAGCCAAAATATTATTTAGTATTCTTAAACCAAAAATTCAAGTCTATGAGTTAAATCTTGGTACCATAAATAATGGTCGAAGTCTGGGTAATAATCTAATAAAATCTAAAATTATTAAAAACGAAATCATTAGACTTGACAATGATAGTTGTGAACAAAATATTCTAAGTAAAGAATTTATTAAAATTAAAAAAAATAAGCTTAGCTACAATGACTATGCCTTATCTGTAGTAAGATTACATAAGAATTTTCAGGAAAACAGGCAAAATTTTGATATAACTATTGCCTGCTGTAATTATGATGATAATGGAAAATTTCTAATTAAACTATTCTTATCTGGAAAATTATATCCAGGATCATTTTCATTTTTTGATAAAATTTATGCTTCAATAAATCACTGACAATTATTAAAGGCTTAATAAATAAACATAAATCTTGTTATTAATTCACGTTGAAATTTTAACATTTAAAATAATTTACAAAGTAGTCTGGCGAAATTAAGTTAAACTATAGAAATCAATCCAATAAAAAGTAATAAACTTAATCAGTATGCTTAAAAATCAGGAAAAATCAAATCAGTTATTTTTATTTCTGTTTATAGCATTTGAATCATTTATAAGTCTGTTTCGCAACATTGACTTAATAATTCATGCTCGTTTCTGGGCTGAAGATGGTAAAGTTTGCTTTGCTGAAGCCTATAATTATTATCAAAACTGGCTAGAACCATTTACGCACACCTACAGTGGCTATCTAATTACCTACCCTCGAATAATTGCTTTGATCACTCAATTCTTTCCTTTAGATCAGGCCTGCAATATTTTTATCTTAAGTTTTTTCATAATAAAGTTAATGCCACCATTGATTATTATCAGTAATCGCTTCAATGGAATCATAAGCTCAACTACTTTGAAAATGCTAATTATAACTTATTATTGGTTTATGCCCAATAGTTATGAAGTATTTTTAAACTTGACTAATGTTCAATGGTATCTAGCTTTAGTAGCCCTTCTTATTATAATTGCCAATCCAAGCAAAGCTTGGCAAATTTTTGATTTAGTAATACTTACTTTATCCGGTTTGACAGGACCATTTAGCTTATTTCTAATTCCCATAATTTTACTAAAATATTTCAAGTTTGATTTAATAAATCGAAAAATTAAAGTTGAGGAAAAAATTTCATTATTATACCTTAGCATTGCCATAATATGTGCGCTGCTGCAATTATACTGCGTATCAAAATATATGCCAAGTGCTCATCTAATAACAGTTAACAAAATATTTCCGGTATTAACAAAAGCACTAGCTGGGCAGATTTTTATCGGGTCAATTTTAGGCATAAAAGGAGTATCCTTATTCTATATTGAATATAGTAAGCATTTATTTTTCCCGGTAATTATTACAATTATCGGTTGTAGCATTTTAATCTATACACTAATAAAAGGAGCATGGCCATTAAAATATTATATTTTATATACATATTTAATGTTAACTGGCTGTTTTTATCGTTCCTTTCAAACTGCTGATATACGAGGATTTGAGTCTTTGGCAGAACCATTAAACGCAATTCGATATTATTTTTTACCTTCAATTGGCTATGTTATAAGCTTGGGGTACTTTATCAATAAAATCACTTATAAAAAATTAAATCGGATTATTTTCCCGTTATTTTTACTAGCCATTTTATTGGGAATGTATAAAGATTTCTATAATCCTAAACAAACATCATTAAATTATCCCGAATTAATTACTATTTTTTTGCAAGTAAAAGATGGAACAGTATGTAAAATCCCCATAAATCCTGATTGCTGGTATATGACATTAATTAAGCATCCTTAAATCATTACGGCAAAATATCGGTAAATCAAACTTCATTTAAAGAATTTAGCAAGTTATATTGACAAATTTATTTATTCTAAAAAATTTGCTATAATATTTATATGACAACTCAACCCATGACAATTAATGATATAACAGCTAATGCCGGGATTTTACCATTGATTTTTAAAGATAACAAAATCTATATAATTGATCAGTCAATCTTGCCATATGAAGAGCATTATTATGAAGTTAATAGTTTAGAACAACTAATTTCCAGTATAAAAACATTAAAAATTCGTGGCGCTCCAGCTATTGGACTCGCAGCTGCTGTGGGTATGTATTTAGCCATCACTGAATATACAAGTCAAAGCATCGATAATGGATTTATTGAATATTTAAATAAGGCCAAAATTAAATTAAATGAATCAAGACCAACAGCTGTTAATCTTTCATTTATTAGTGAAAAAATGAATAACTTTATCTTAGCTCAGATTAAAATGGGTTATGATTTCCGCAAAATTTTAGACTTAGGCTTAGATAAAATAAAGCAAATTTATAATACTAATATCCTAATAAATAAAAAAATCAGTTACGTTGGTGAAAGTATTATTAAATCAGGTTATAAGATAATGACGCACTGCAATGCCGGTCCACTGGCTACAGGTGGTTGGGGTACAGCTTTAGGTGTAATCAGAGCCGCTCACTTTAATAATAAAAATATCGAAGTATTTGTCAATGAAACTCGACCATTAAATCAAGGAGCTCGTCTTACTACTTACGAATTATTTAAAGACAAAATCAAAGCAACTTTAAGCCTAGATTCGGCAAGTGGATATTTAATTAAACAACAAAAAATTAATTTAATCATTATTGGTGCTGATCGCATTGCCATAAATGGTGATACCGCAAATAAAATTGGTAGTTATAATTTAGCCATTTTAGCCAAATACCATAATATTCCTTTTTACGTAGCGTCTCCATTTTCAACTATTGATATATCCATTACTAATGGTCATCAAATCCCAATTGAATATCGACATACAGATGAAATTATTTACTGTCATAAATCTAAAATTGCTTTTGATCGTGTGACTATTATAAATCCAAGTTTTGATGTAACACCTAACGAATTAATTACTGGCATTATTACCGAATATGGTATCATCTATCCACCATACAATTCACAGATTTTACAAAAATATCAACTTTCGCTTGAGGATAAAATTTATGCTTATTAAACTATTGATTGCATTAATGCTTGTTAATTTATTTAATAATAATGTTATAGCAATGCCTGAAAATATACCAACTAAATCAGTATCAAATAATAGTTCAGTAAATACTAAAAACATCCATCGGCTCGATTTAAACTTATTTGGGACAAATTGTATGATGTGTTATTTAAAAATGGATCTTGAATTAAATAAAACTAAAGGGATTTTTAAAGCAGCCATAATGATGGTAAAACCCCACAGTGCAGTTGTTATTTACGACCCAAATACAATAACCATGCCTAAAATTATTTCTCTAATCAATGCCCATAAACTTAAAATCAGTAAAATAGTTGATAAAAAAATCGATAAAATTCCAGCCGTTTTAATTCCAGATGATATATTACGAAAAAGTTAGAATTGCACTGGACAAGTGTATCCGTTCCACGAACTACATCTAGAAAATAAGAATATAATTTGTTAAATTTTTGACTTAAATCATAACAAGAAGTCAAAAATATGCAATTAAAAGATTCCGAGCTACAATTGTGGTCTAAGCAAAACATAAAATGGGAAAGAAGTGGCTTGGCGCAAGCAGAATTCTGCAGGCAAAAAAAATATTAGTTTTCGAACATTCGCTAAACAGAGTCATTTATGGCAGAAAATCAGGAAAACGAAAAATAGAGCATAAAAATGATATAACATCAAATTCCGAGCAGCCTAAATCAAACATAGATGCAGAAAACACTGGTATTCAAACTAAGAAAAATAAAATAAACATACTTATATAAAAAAACCGCGACTCATGACAAGTGGTTTCATTTTTACAGGCCACTATGAGCCTTTAAATGATCTATACTACTAAGTAAAATAAAAGTATTGGATGTTGATAATAAATTTGAGCAAAAAACTGTATTTACTATCGGGGAGCAGACGGATTACTCCGCCTGCTCCCCGACAGATCCGTACGTGCGCAATTAACGCATACGGCTCCTCAACTTACGGTTTCACTGATTAGGCGTATGAGTGAACGATTCGTTGAGCTGGCAACGGTAGTACTTCCATCACTTTGTTGGCATCTTCTTCTTGTTCAAAGACTAGAACCGCATCATCTGCGTATCTTCTTAGGAATGCTTTTCCCTTTAACCTTGGTTTGACAATAGTTTCAACCATACATCTAATACTTCGTGCAAGTAGATATTAGCCAGCAGTGGAGATATCACTCCACCTTGTGAAGTGCCGGCTTTTGAACCTGTCACAAGTCCAATAAGTTTTATCCCCATAGCTCCATTTAAACCTGATTTACACGTAGCTTCTTGTTTAAGCATTGGCCTATTTTTGGTACCACTGTTTGGTCGAATTGACTATTTTAACGACCGATAGCATAACCGGAACTTCGATTAAAACGCCAACTACTGTAGCTAGTGCCGCTCCCGAATTAAAGCCAAATAAACTTATGGCTGTAGCCACGGCTAATTCAAAAAAATTGCTAGCCCCAATTAGCGCTGAAGGACAAGCCACATTATGCGGTACTTTAAACTGCTTATTGAGTAAATAAGATAGCGTTGAATTAAAATAGACTTGGATCAGTATTGGGCAAGCTAGCATGGCAATTATGAGTGGCTGTTTTATAATAGATTCTCCTTGAAAGGCGAACAAAAGTATCAGCGTCGAAAGTAAGGCTATCAATGATACCTGTCCTAATTTTTTGAGTATATGCTGAAGTGCTGTATAGCCTTCTTTTAACAAAGATCTGCGCCATAGTTGCGCTATAAAAACGGGTATTACGATGTATAGACCTACCGAAATTAAAAGCGTATCCCAGGGTACGCTTATTGAAGAAAGTCCAAGCAATAGACCTACTATAGGTGCAAACGCAAACACCATAATCAAATCGTTCAGTGCGACTTGAGTTAGGGTAAAATAAGGGTCACCGTCGGTTAACTGACTCCACACAAATACCATGGCCGTACATGGCGCCGCTGCTAAAAGGATCAAGCCAGCTATGTAGCTGTCTATTTGGTCAGTGGGAAGATAAGGGGCAAAGATGTGGCGGATAAAGATAAATGCCAAAAAAAACATAGAAAACGGTTTGAAGCCCCAATTTATAAGCAGTGTAACCAAAATCCCCTTCCATTGACTTCTAACCTGGTGTAAGGCGGCAAAGTCGATTTTCATTAACATCGGCACGATCATAAGCCATATCAAGATGCCAACCGGTATATTGACCTTGGCAATTTCTAGCGACGCAATTAGTTTAAATGGTCCTGGAAATAACTGCCCCAACAATATACCGATACCGATGCACATAAATACCCACAGTGTCAGATAGCGTTCGAAAAAGCCAATTTTAGCTTCACTATTGGATACTTGGTTAGGGTTTGTTGTAGCCATTGTTTTATACTTCCTATTCGTGTAACGTTATCGATAAATTTCGTTTTTTTATATTTTAAAGTTTTATATTTCTTGCGCCATGGCATTCAGTTCGTGCAATAAGTCAGCCACTTTTGTTTTTATCTCGTTACGGATAGAAGCGACTTCTTTAGGTGACTTGCCTTTGGGGTCAGTCAAAGACCAGTTAATTTGTCTTAACCCGGATTGGCTTGGACAGACTTCCCCACAGCCCATTGTTACAAGCATTTGAGCTTGGCTAGCTAACTCGTCGGTAAGAAGTTGCGGTTTGGCATTAGATAAATCTATGCCGACTTCTTTCATCGTTTCTAATACTACATCGTGTATTTTATCAGCCGGATTTGTTCCGGCTGATATAGCTATAGCCGTAGACAAATCAGCCATCTGGTTAAAAAAGGCCGCCGCCATTTGAGAGCGCCCGGCATTATGGACGCAGGCAAATATTACTTTCATTTGTCTTTAACCTTTAACGTCGCAACTATATCTTGCGTGGTTTGAGGTTTGCTGCAGCACGCCGATTTTTTGGCCATAGGTATTTGACCGTGTGACAAGTTTTTATCTTGTCCATAAACGGTCGAGGTATTGCTGGTGTAAAACGTTTCCCAGGCAATTCTTTGTGGGTCGATGACCCAAGCTTTGTCAGACTCAGCATAACAGCATGTGGTATTACCTTCGTCCATTATTTCCATATTGGCAGATTTAAGCTGTTGCGTTAATTCTTTAAGTTCGTCTTGACTATCAGCTTGTATACCCAAATGGTCTAAACCTGGTTCTACCCCAGGTCTTACCGAAATCGCAAAATTGACGCAAGGGTCATTGAGCATCCATTTGGCGTAATCATCTTTTATAACTGTTGGTTCGGCTCCAAACAATTTGGTGTAGAATTTAGCCGACTGTTCGATACAATCTACTGAAACGTGAACGTGAAACCTTTTCATTAATATTTACCTCCATCTTTGAATTAATTTAGCGGTCAATTTTTTCATTAATATTTATAGCTATCGTATGAATTAATTTAGGGCAAGTTTTATAAATATTTTGGTAGCGGGAAATTATTTTCGTTAACATTTGCCTCCGTTGTCGCTGCAACAGTTCTCGACCAGAAAATTAATCAACGCGTTCATATTGTCGTAATTGGCTGCGTATATAATTGAACGACTTTCGCGCTTGGCTGTTATCAAGCCAGCGTTAGTTAACTCTTTTAAATGAAAAGACATGGTTGCTTTAGGCAGACCAAAATAATCGCTTAATTCGCCAGCGGCCATACCTGTTTTGCCTTTTCTCACTAGTAGCCTAAATATATCCAGGCGCGATTCTTGCGCTAAAGCTGTTAATGATTTGACGGCGTTTGACTTTTTCATTACTTTATAATTCCATAATTCTATTATAATCGAAATATTCTTGGCAAAGCAGATTAAAAATTTTTTGTTACAAACTTTAATTCCGACTAATAATCGCGCATTTATTTTGGCGATTTTTCTTTTAAAATCAATACGTATTTGCCTAATTCGGCTGAAGAGGCTTGGAAAGTAAATTTTTTAATTATAATATTTTTGGTACTATAAATTAAAACCAATTCGTCTAATGTTAATTCAATTTTCCCGTTGTTTTTACGCCTGAATAATTCGATACCATATTCTTTTTCTAAAGTTTTAATCTGGTTAGTAACCGACGGCTGAGAAATAAACAATAATTGACTGGCTTTAGCAAAGCTTAGATTTTGCGCCACGCAAATAAATGTTTTTAATTTCGAATCGATTATACTGGACTCGTTTCTACTTGATAAATCCACGCTGAATAAATATCTTAAATTGGCCTTTGATTTTTTATGTGGGTATAAAGTAATAATATTAGACAGTATAGGCTTTCAAAAGTATACTGTTATTAGAAAGTTTTGACATTAGATTTTATAAATAAGGTAAATAATATGAATAATGAGAATCGTAATATTGTAATAATCGGTGGAGGTTTTTCAGGGTCGACGTTGGCGATTAATTTGGCTTGCGACAAAAGCTTAGCCGATTACAATATTTATATAGTTGAAAAAAACCATGAAATTCCTAAAGGGCTTGCTTATAGCACTAATACTAATTTACACTTATTAAATGTACCGGTTAAAAATATGAGCGCTTTTAGTGATAAGCCCGACGATTTTTTGAATTACTGTCACGAAAAGTGGGACCGCCGGTTAGACTTAAAAGAATTGGGCAATTATTATCTGCCCAGAGCCTTTTATGCCGACTACCTCAAAGATAAAATGAATTACGCTAAGTCACAATTTGCCAATATTAAAATTGTCCAAGCCCAGGCAAAAGATATTCTGGTCAAAGCTAATCAATATTATGACGTTATCCTAGACAATAACGAGACTTTACAAGCCCAATTTGTAGTTTTAGCCGTTGGTAATATTGCCTACGGGAATCCTCGTATAGCCAATAGCGATTATTTTAAATCGCCAACTTATGTGCAAAATCCCTGGAATATGCGTTATTTAAGCTCGCTTGACCCCAATAAACCGGTTTTAATCATGGGTACGGCACAAACGGCTATCGATATAGCTTTGGTTTTAAATGACCACGGTCTAAAAGCACCAATTTATATGTTGTCAAGACACGGCTATATGTCGCAACCGCACACACTGGCAGCGACAAAAGTCATGTGTTCTGGACACGACGCCGGTTTAAATATCGACAACCTCGACAGAAATATTCTCAAAGCCTTTAAACAAGTTAGGCAAGCTATTAAACGCAACCACGACTGGCGACTGGTTATCGACTCACTGCGCTCATTTACGCAAAAATACTGGGCCAGTCTTGATATTTCTCAGAAAAAACGATTTGCCCGTCATATCCAGGTAATCTGGGATATCCATCGGCACAGACTGGCTATGGGTGTTGCCAATGACGTTAAAAGGCTTTTAGACGCTGGTCAAATTAAAATTTTAAAGGGTCGTATAATAAATATCGAAGAAGAAGGTCTTATGGCTAAAGTTACTTATCGCCGACGCGGTGAAAATACCAATAGCCAGTTAGATGTATCTTATGTATTTAATTGTACCGGACCCAATTTTAACCTGAAAACTTTAGACAACGAACTTTTGCGCAATTTAAATGTGTCAGGATTTATCTGCCCCCATGAATTTGGCGTCAGTGTTAAAACGAGTAATATTTATAATATTGTTGACGCAAGCGATAAGGTCTTAGACAACGTTTATATAATGGGGTCAATTTTAAAACCACAATTGTTTGAAACAGTGGCTGTGCCTGAATTAAGAAATGAGGTCAAAGAAATCGCTGATAAAATAATAAGTCAAGTGAAAAATAATTATTCAGTCAGTATAAAGAAGGCCTAGAATGAAATTTAGTGGCGTCGCCAAGGATAATTTCTAAATTTTTCGTCGCGTGTATAATAGTTGAACCTTTGCTTAAAGCAAATGAATTATAGTTTTTAAAATCTTTAATGACAGACTGGTTAAAAATGTTATTGTCAATATTATTTGTTTTATAAAGGTTAACTGTATTGATTAAATTGTAGTTTGGGTTGGAGCCAAAATAAACTTGACCAGGTCCTGAGGTTAAAATATTTATATTACCAGGGTTAGAACTACTCGTATTAGACGCTAAGTAAGAACCAATATTGAAAACTATGTAACCTGGAACACTCACGGACAAGTTATATTGGGAAAATTTCGGGTAATGATTTCAAAGATTAATTTTACTCTTAATTTTGGTTCTGCATAAGGAATAGGGAAAACTGGTAGATTATGTTCTTGATAAGACTGAAGTAGTAATTTATTAAGTTTTTGACTAAATTCACGATTCTCCCAGCGAATACCATTATTTTCAAAAAAGGGTAATTCTTCAAGAAGAAACACTATTTTATAATGAGACAAGTCTAGCATTTGAAAATAATCGGGTGGGGTCAAATTATCAATTAAATAATAAGCTTGACCATCAGGAAATCCCCGTTCTAAAAAATATACTTCAGCGCAATCACTTATACTATCTTCTAAACGCCTACGTCTTAAAAAAATTTCTTCTTGAAACTTATGGCGGTTATGATAGGGGAATAATTGTCCTTCTTGAATAATTTGTGTACCTAATTCATATTTAACATTAAAGCCTAAATCTTTAATAACATTAATAGTAGTAGTTTTTCCGGCGCATGGTCCTCCGGTAATTATAAAACAATTTGATTTATTCATGAAATTTTACAATCTAAAATATAGTTACCCCATATATTATAAAGTTAATAACTGGATGAATCAAGTTCTACTTTACCACGAAATACATAGTAAATAATTGTAGTATATGCTAAAACACAAGGCATACCAAATATTGCAATAAGCAGCATAATATGTAATGTTTTCACCGATGAAGCAGAATTATAAATTGTCATATTAAACATTGGATTAATTGACGATGTAATTAAATTTGGATACATGGCAATTCCAAATAAAGTTGCTAGAGCTATAAATGTTAATGCCGAACTTGAAAAAGCACTTAAATAATTTTTCAGAAATAGTGATCGCGGAATATTCACTAATGCCAAAATATTAACAACAACTGCTAGCCAGGCAACCGGCATTATTTTAAAATTACTAATGGCTTGTGGAATATTTATTAAAGTGAATATTGTAACCATTAAATACAAAGCTAAAAATATGCCAAAGGCATGCCAACTAAATCGGTCAATTTGTTTTTTTAATTTATCTTTTGTTTTAAATAATAAGTAAATAGTTCCATGCATGGCGCAAGCTGATAAAGTAAATAGACCACACAAAATTGGGTAAGGTCGTAATAGCCCTAGTAAATTACAGTGTAATTCCATATCGCTATGTATCGGCATACCTTGCAATAAATTGCCTACACTAACACCAAATAAAAATGTAGCAAGGCTACTACCTAAGAAAAAAGCCAAATCCCAAATGGTGCGCCATAGTTTATGGAGTTTTTTACCGCGAAATTCAATTGACGTGGCTCTTAAAATTAAGGCAAATAATAGTAACATAAATGGCGTATATAAACCGGAAAATGCTGTAGCATATACCTGAGGAAAAGCTGCAAATAATGCTCCACCTAGCGTAACTAACCATACCTCATTACCGTCCCAGACCGGTCCAATTGAATTTAACAAAATCCGTTTGTGGGTATCATCAGAAAATAAAGGATAAATAATTCCCACGCCTAGATCAAAACCATCAAGAATAGCATATCCAGATAATAATACAATTAATAATATAAACCATGTTTGATTTAGATCAGGCATTATTATCATCCTCATCTAATTCAGGGGTGGAAGTCATTGAGTATTCGCCATGTTTATTAAGATCACTAGCCGCATCGAGAATTGAACTATGTTTATATTTTAATTCGGTAACTGGTCCAAGTTGAATTTTTTCATTAAGAATATAAATATAGACAAAAAATAATAATAAATACAATAAGGAAAACATAATTAACGAAAAGATTATTTGATTTGCATCAACAGTTTTTGAATAGGCATCACTAGTTCTAAGCAATCTATAAACAATCCAGGGTTGCCGGCCAACTTCAGCACAGACCCAGCCTGCCTGGTTAGCAATAGTACCAATAACAGCAAGGATTGCATAGACCCATAAAATATAACGGTGATTGAACAATTGATTCGTTTTGAGTAATATCAAGCCTAAACTTGATATTAAAATATAAAACATACCCAAAGCTACCATAATGTGATATGAAATAAAAGGGACCATCAATGGTGGCCAATCAATTTGAGGGAAAGCATCTAAGGCTTTTACGGGTTTATTAAAATTATTATAAACAAGATAACTTAACATATCAGGAATAGAAATTTCATAATCGAGCTTTAGAGTTTTGGAATTAGGAATACCAAATAAACTAAGTCTAGTACCATGGGTATTACAAGTATGATAATTACCCTCAAAACTAGCTAGTTTTTCTGGCTGATTATAGGCAACTGCACGAGCTTGTTCATGACCTGATAGTAACATTGTATAACTGGCTATAGCTAACACAATTAAGGAAACACTAAAACTAGTTTTAGCAAAATTTTCATGGATTTTTTTTAATAAATAATATGAACTTACACTAATAACTAACGAAGCACCAATAATAAAAGCACCAAGTAAAACATGATTTAAACGATACATACTGGATGGGTTAAAAACCATTGCCCAAAAATCAGTTATTTCAGCTCTTAAGAATCCATTACTTTGGCGAACCAAATGGTACCCAGCCGGAGTCTGTTGAAAAGAATTAGCTATGACAATCCAAACAGAAGAAAATACCGAACCCAGAAATACCATTATTGTTGACAAAAAATGAATCCCTGGTGATACCTTATTGGCACCAAATAATAATATAGATAAAAAACCTGATTCCAAAAAAAATGCAAAAATACCTTCTGCTGCTAAGGCTGAACCAAAAACATCACCAACGAAACGAGAATAAGTCGACCAATTTGTACCAAATTCAAATTCCATAACAATTCCAGTAGCTACGCCAATGGCAAAATTCACCGCAAATATTTTGATCCAAAATATAAGAATTTCATAATACACTTGTCGACGCGTTGTAAGCCATAATGCTTCAAATATAACGAGCAAAAGACCCAGGCCAATTGTTATGGGCGGAAAAATATAATGAAACATTATCGTTAAGGCAAATTGTATTCTAGCTAAAATGACGATATCCCAATGCATTATCTGAACCTATAGCGAATAGTCAATTCCGTTAACTAATTAACCAATAACTTTTAGCTTAAAAAAGTATAAAAGCATCTAACCAAGATAAGATAACTTTGACTTATTTGTAATTTAATTAGCTTATCTAATACAAACATAATAAATAAAATTAATATTTATTATGTTAATAATTTAAATTATGAACTATAAATATCATATTTATGTGTATATTACAAAATAATTAATCTAAAATGGGAAAATCACCACTTAAGTTAAATTGAATTTTTAAATATTATTTAACTATGAGTGAAAAATCTATTATAAAACCTAAAGAATTACCGCTAAAGCCTAAAAATAATGGCTGGCTTAACAATAACATCGTCCACCCTCTTATCAATTCAGCCCTTATTGAACCCGAACAAGCCATAAGCAATACGATTAATGCAATTAGTGGCAAAAAAACTTTAACTCATCTTAATAATTTACCCCAGGACAACGCTAAATTTTTAACCCCTAACTGGTTTATCCAAAATATAGCTTCGGGAGCAGGAATGATTGTCCCTTATATGCTAATTGGCAAATCGGTCAACATTGGTCTTAGTTCAATCGGTGAAAGTATTGAAGTTAAAGGCTTAACTGCCTCAATGCTCCAAAATGATGTTTTAGCCAATTCATTAGGAGCTAGTGCATATGGCTTTGCCCAAGATGTCGAACCCGGTCAAACCAGAATTGGTAATGCAATTGGTCAAGGTTTGTCATTTGGAATTTATGGAGTAGGCGATGGTCTAATTAAAAATTATAGTTTACCAGCTAAAATTCCCGGATTAGCTATAATTGGTGCAAGTGGAGCTAGCAGTAATGTTGTTGTTTCAACACTGATAAGTAGTCACCAATTACCAACGTTTCAAACCCTTTTTCAAGCTAGCGTTTCAGGAGCTAGTCTTAATTTGGCCATGCCTGCTATTACTGAATCTATGGGAAAACTAAGCCATGTGGTCAATAATTCATTAAATCGCGGTGATTTAGTAAATACCTACCTAAAAGATAATTTTGAACCAGTTCAGGTTGCTAAATCCATAACTTTAAATAGTTTAACTAAACAAAACCCTTGGGCGAGAATCCTTGACAATCAAAGTGAAACCAAATTTATTGATGGTCAAATCAACCTTAAAAGTAGCGATAAAAATATTAGTAGTATTGCGCACGAATTAGCACATGCAGATAACACAAAATCAATGGCTCCCGAATTAAGTCAAGCCAAAATCTACTTAACCCTAGACAATCCTGATAAAGCTTATCATTCATTTATCAAAGCTTGCCTGGACAATGAAATTAAAGCCCGACAAATTGAAGATAAAGTCAATCAAGAAATAAACCCAGAATTTAAAATTAAATCAAATCAGGAAATAATTCAAGAAATTATTAATAACCCAACCTACTTAAAATTATGGCATAGACAGTTTAATGAATTTAAACTAAGTAATGGTGAAAAAACCCCCCAGGAATTTCTTAAAAACACTAATTATCATTATCTGGATTTTATTCGGCAAGAATGGGGAAATTTTGATGACAATAAGAAATTAGCGATAATTCACAATATTAAAGGTGAAGTAAATAATGTTAGTATTAATATTTTAGTTAATGGCTTAAATGACAGTGAAAATTCGATAGTAAAATATGCTCAAAATAGCTTTGCTAAATTAGAGCCAAAAATTCAAACTCAAATTTTTGATTCTTTAATTAAAAATCCAGATTTATCATCCAAAGTTGCTGCAGCTAGATTAATCCAGTTATTACCTAGATCACAAAGAATTATTGCCTTTAAAGAGTTTTTTAAAAATTCTGCTAATTTAGGTAGCGACAAAACAGACCTAGCTAAAGAACGCCAAACAGACTGGAAAAAATCAAATAATATTCGCAAAATAAGGAATTCTGTAGTTGAATCAATAGCATCATTCTCCAATAAAGAAAAATTAGAAGCTTTTAGCTTAGCTTATAATGACCCGCGATCAAGATATGAAGTCATCGCCAACCTCGATTTATTACCCAAAAGCAGTCAATACGAATATTGGCATCAAATATTTAATAATTTAAGTAAATTAAATTACCATGATGACAATTTTTATAAAATGCAAAACGGGCTAGTTAAAAGCCTAGCAGGATTAGATGAAAAAAACCTAATTGAAAGTTTTAATCAATTAATTCCATATTTACATAAATTTGATACAAAAAATTTATTGTCAGCTTTTGATCAATTACCTGATTCAAATAAAGTTGACGCCTGGAAAAAAATGCTTGACCAGTTAACAATAAATAAAGATAATTCTTCAACGAGCGAATTTTTAGCTAAAGCTATAAATGTACTTCCTGAAAACGAACGGGTAAAATCATGGTATAAATTAGCAAAAATAAAAGCCCTAGTTAATCCCAATGAATTATTAAATTCAATCAATTCATTGCCTGAAACCAATCGTATTAATGCACTTAAATTTGTCATACAAAATTATCCTCAAGAAAATCTTGATTATTCTAGATACCTTAGTCACATAAGTCTTAGTCAATATCCTCAGGTAATTGAAACCTTGACAAAATATGAAACCTATGGCGGCGATCGAAATTTAAAGAATTTTATAAAATCAGCTAAATATTCACATAGTAACGAGGCTGAAACAAATTCAAATGACTTTCCCCTAAAAATACAAACACTAATAAATTCCATTGAAGCTAATATAACACATCCAGAAACATATACAAGTTTTAAAAGCTTATACAGTGAAATAGCTGAACCTAATTATGATGAAAATAATTCCGATAATACGGTAAGAAGTTTTTTAAGCCAAAATATTAACACTAAAACTCTTGCCAAAATTTTCTTTTATCATGATCCTCAAACTGGTATTGAGATTGCGGCAAAATATCCAGAATTTATTAAAACCATAGCTAAATCTCAAGCTTATACTCTAGAAGAAGATGATCAATCCGTAGTTAAAGCCAGTCAGACTTATCTAACTACTAATAATCTTGAACAAAGTATTAATGCACTTCTTTCAGTGTATGCCAAGGATAATCTGGATTACCCTAAAGAAGAAACAATTTCTTATGTAATTCCAGAATTATTTAAGTATCTAGCAAAAGATGCTAGTACAACTGATAAAATAAACACTTTGAAATATTTAAAAAATGTATTCTTAAATGATTTTTCGGAAAAACCACCAATAAATAGTGAAAATAAATATAATAATTTAAAAGAACATTCGGTCATAACTAAAGAAATTGCGATAACTATAGCTAATAGCATTAAATCTGGGGTAGAAAGCGAGTTTAACGAATATTTTATACGTCCGATTAATGACGTACTCAACAATCCTAATACAAATTATGAATATAAAGTTAAATTAGCGAACCTAATTGGACAATTAGTTAGAACCGATCTTTTACCAAGTGATTTAGTTCAAACACCAAATTTACGGATGCAGCCACAATTCATCTTATCAACATCTGAGCAAAATCATTATCGCAGTATCAGCGAGTTAGCTCTTCATGGTGATTTACCAATGAATAGTATCTTAGGCGATAATGGCATTTTAGGTAAATTATATCCTCAAATATTTGGTGATTACACAACTAATGGTGGTATTGTTGATCGTCCACAGCATGGCTTTCATGAATTTGTTCTGGATCAACATATATCTAAGGTAATTGAACGGGTTCGAAATAATTCAGAATTTAATTCATTATCTAATGATGATCAAACTAATGTATTGTGGGCAGCATTAATTCATGATATTGGTAAAGAAGCTAATGTTGTAGATCCTGATCATGATTTAAAATCAACTAATATGAGTTATGGTATTTTAAAAGATTTAGGCTATTCAAATATAAGAATTTTACGTATTATGGCTTTACTAAGTCATCACGCCGATGTAAGTTATAATCCTTATGTTCATACTTATGACAAATTACAAAATGATACTCAATTTGCTGATTCTATGGTTAACATTTATCGCAGTCCAATAACCCATATTCAAACCAAGATATTGAATGAAGCTGATATAAAATCGATTAACTCAACTTCATCTTATTATACTGATGAAGTTAATAATGAATTAAGAAATGTCCGAAAATTTCTTATGCTTAGATCTAAAGAGTTAAATTCACATTTAACGCCTCTGTTAACAACTAAAATTCCTCAGCAATTTGCAATTTCTGAATTTAATCGTCCTTATGCTTTATTAGCCCATCAATCAAGTTATCTCGATTCGTCATTTATTGATCAATTACCATTAATTGAATCTAGTAAATATTCAATGTCTACTTCATTAATCACCCCTAATAGTAATCATTTTTACCTTACCTATAATGATCCAAACATCTTTGCCATCATTGAAAGTCCAATGGAAAATATCTCGCAAGCTTATCACCGTAATTTAGGAACTGGTAGAAGTGTAGACGACATCGGTCATATCGAATTAACTAAATTTTGGCCACATGAAAGTAATGCCAAAGATTTTAAGAACAAAATAAATAATTTATTACAGGGCAATGGTATAAACCAAAGTCTTGATAATATTTTGCCAGATTTGTTTAAATATGATTCATACGATAGTATCATTAAGGATTTAGGAGAAAATTCAATACAAGCCAAAACAGCAACTATAGTACATGAAGCCTTAACGACAGATGAGTCAGGCAAACGCAATAATGAACATAACGAAGTGAAAATTAACAATCCATTAATTGCCGGTTTTGGTGTATTAAGACGCGGACAAAATATTGCGATTGAAGCAAAAAGTATGGCTGAATTAAAATCACTATTTTTAAGTGGTCAGATACCAAATTATGTGCATCTTAAAGACAATTCACTTAATGCTAACGAACTAACCATTTCCCAAAAACTTATTGCAGCAGCTCAAAAAAAACAGATACCAATTTTAATTTTAGATCCATAATGATATTTATTACGGTTTTAACAGGTTAGGCAAAAATGCTTCAATACGAAATTTCAAGAATTTACCTGGCTTAATTTAGGAAAATAATCGTAAAAAATGTTATGCTAATTTACTCAATCAATAAATATTAGCGAGAACTGTTGTATATATAATTAATTAAAGCCTAAAACAAAATGGCCAAAATTTCTAACTAAATTTAATGAAGTATCGGGAGTCATATACGGCCAAATTTGAAAACTGTTAATATCTTCAAAAGCTGTAGAATCATCAATCAAATGACGCAGAGCATTTGATCTGGTAATTTGAGAAATCATTTCATTAAAATTACCGTTTGTTGTTTTGAATAATTGCTTGCTATGGCTGTTAACCTTATCTAAGGCCGTATTTTCAATCGGCAAATGTGATTCTAGGACAACTAGGTTTGGCTCTAAACCTGGGTTTTGATCGGCTGACTGTCGTAGGTTTTTTTCAAAATCACGATAGGCACCATATAAACCAATTACTAATTTGTCTTTATGCTGTTCAAAATGATTTAGAATAGTTTCTTCAATTTGGTTACCACTATAGGCTGTATCATCAAGTAAAACTATGGAGCGTTTTGGTAAATCCTCATTGTAATTTAAATAATCTTCTAAATTAGCTCGTGACAGAAATTTTGTATCGTCTATATTATTAGCCATTTTAAAAATATAATTAACAAAGGCACTACTACCAGCTCCATGAGTGCCATCTAGGCCAACGACAAATTTTATACTTTTAAGTGCTGGATAATCAATTTCGGGATTTAAATAATCAAAACTAGCTTTTGTCTTGCTTAAAAGACTATTAAGGCTTTGCGGATACATTGGTTCAATATTATGTCCTATAGCAGCATAAAGGGTTTTGGCTCTATCTAACATAGTTCGCACATTATAAAATTGAGCATCGTTAGCTAAAAAACTACTGGCTACTAGTTTAGCATTATAGGTTTTATATTCTTGATTATCTAAAAAATCTATAATATTTTGATCAGTAACAGGAGGTGTTAATAATATATCGGTACTTTGAGGGATGGGGCGAGTTAGTTTTAAATAGTTTTCGCGAGCAATAATATTATTATTTTTATTTAGCACCACATCAGCAATTTCATTAGGTGTTAAAAATGGGCCATCTGGCAATGTTAATTGTACTTTTCGGGCTTGAATTACTAATTGTTTTAATTTAGGATAAATACTATCTTTTGCTACATCCAGAAAATTAATACCTTTATCAAAATTATTAGCATCAAAAATACTAAAATTATGAGGATCAGTGGCAGCGTTATATGATTTTAATTTAGCTAATTCGTTAGAATCCAGATTTTCTAAACTATCAAAATAAATGGCTTTATAGTTAGCCTTAGGATCAATATCATCTAATGGTACTATAGATGCATCCATACCAAGTGCTTTGCGATATAGATAAGCTATGGCATTTCCACTAGAGCTGGCACTTTTAACAATCAATCTTTCTGGCTTAACAATTTCACTTGGCAATCTTGTTAAAATAACACTGTCCATAAATTTACGAATGGACATATTAGGTAAAGACAAATCTAATATAGCCTGAGCTAAAGGCTTGGTATTTTCATTAAATTTGTTAAGAATAGCTTCGTATTGAGCTTGATTAAAATGATCACTATTAAATTTAGCTACAATTTTAGCAATTGAATCATTCAGATCTTGAGTTAAATTTCTGGATTTAATACTGCCATCATTTAGTTTGGCAATTTCTAAGCCATTAGGATATGTAGTTATGTTGTTGCCTTGATAATTATTGATTTCTGTTCCATCATCTAATATTGCTTCAGTATTACCATTTGGATAGCGAGTAAATTTAATATTATTTTGATTAATCTCGGTTTTAGTACCTTCTTCTAGCTTAGTTTCTCTTAAAGTACCAAGATATTGACCTCGTTTATAATAATCTAAATGTAAGTCACCATTATTATAAATAGTAATTCGGCTTTCTGCATCTTTTTGATCGGAAAAATCAAGACTGTGACCAGGTCTAAAGGCAACTGTTTGATTAGTGAGTAAACTATAGGTATAAAGTTCATGATTATCACCAAATTTTGTTTTATCAACTTCAGTGCCATCAGGTAGGGTTAAGCTGTAATCATAAACTTTATCAAATAAATCCAGTTTAAGTTTAGCTCCATCTTTAAACCAAGCATTAATAACGCCTCTATCGTTAATAAATAAGTTGACACCATTATCTAATAAAACAGATTTTGATTTTCTAAAATCCGCTGTTTTGATTTTGTCTAATAATTCAGGTTTAGTATATTCAGCTATATCAGGTAATTTGGATAGGCGAGGAATTTTAAAATGTAATTTAGCCACTTGCTTACCGTTAGAATCCTTAATTATTTCATTTACATCTTTAGCTTTATCAAACCCCTTAGTTAATTCGGCAATACTTTTTATAGTAATTTCATTATTATTTACGAAACTAGTTTCTACATTAGGTAATACAGAAGACAAATCAGTTGTTTGACTTGAATATGTATCATTAATGCTGGTATGAGCCATATTTTGAAAGGCCAAATCATTGTTTAGGATTTCATTTTTAATTGTTGGATGATTTAAGGAATGATTTAAGCTAGATTCATCCACATTAGGCTTATCAAATACATGCGCCAAACCTAACGGAATACCAGCTACACTATAGGCGTAAGCGGTCTGAACGTCGTTTTTAAAACTAGCTAAGTGACCGTTATTTAGCAGTGAATCGGTATTTACATTCACTATGCCACCGATACTGCCCGATACAATTCCATTGACCAGGTTATTACTTACCGCTTTAGCTAATATATTTTTGTCAGCTAGGCTAGCCGTTAAATTGCCCAAACCGTTACTGATTCCGGCCATAGCGCCAAAGGTTAAGGCACCACTAAAAGCCTGTTTTAGTCTAGCTGATAATAAATTATCGTGATTGGCATTTAAATTACTTGGGCTAAATACACCTTCGTAAATGGCACCCGAGATAGCACTTTGTGTAATTATTTTAGCACTAGTTGAGTTAAATGTTTCTTTGCCAGCCAAATCAGTAATTTTAGACCCCATTAATTTATTAGCTACAATAAAGTCTAAAGCTATGCCAAGCCCCGAACCAATTTGGCTGGCGTACCAGTTGCTTGTGCCAAATTTACCTGGATCAACCGCTTTAACCTGGGGTAGGTATTTTTCGATATTAACGTTAGTCGCTGTTTTGACGATTTGACTTAAACCTAGCATTGGTGATTCGTAGGCGTTATAGGCCAGGCTATCGACTAGGGTCTTGCCAAAATCGAGCGATTTAGTTAATAAATTGTTAGCTGTTTTGGGGTTGGTTTTTGGTTCAGATGGCGGTACTACAATATCTGGGGTTTTGGGGTTGTTTTCGGAGCTTAAAGATTTATTTGGGCTGGTTTTAGTTTTTACGGGCTCAGGCTTATTGTTGACGGCAGCGTTAAATATATTTTGCTGCACGGGTTTTATACCGTCTATTTTATTACTAGACTTTTGCGTTATAGTATTGAACTCTTTTGTACCAGACATTTTTACCAAAAGGCCTTATTTTTAATAAACGAACCGTACAATCTACCCATGTTAAGTGTAGTTTAACCTTAGAATCTAGGTAATTTAAATGGGGTAAATACGAAAATATTTAGTTGACTTCTACTGATTCATTAATTACAAAAGTTGATTTTAGGCCTAAGCTAACTAAAAATATTATTCAGCCCGTAATTACCCCTTTTAAATCGATTCTCGTTAAATTAAAATGTGACTAATCATGACTCAAAACTTTACCTTTAAAATTAAAAAATGAAAGACGATTTATCTTCTTTAAATGTTGATACCAATTTAAATAAAAAGCCAGTCAGTCGTTTAAATGCGTTCAAAGACGCCGGTGAAAGTTTTTATAAATCGTTTACTTATAGTGCTTTTCAAGCACCGGTTAATGGACTTTTGCAAATTTATGACCACGTCACCGATAGTCATCTTGAACAGAAAGCTCAGGTCTTTGAACCACCAAAGTTAGACAAATTTGGTAGTTTAAACTGGGTAGCCAGTCAAATTGGCAATGGCTTGGGTATTGGCTTAGACTTTATGGTTTTAGATAAAGCTATAGGTTCAGATAAATTGGCGTTATCTAATAGCGCTATAATTAAAAAAGCGGCTATTAATGGTGCTGTCTACGAAGGTATATTTTCACCAAGTTCAAATAGCCATAATTTTTGGGTAAACCGCGGTAAAGATGCCATAAGTGGAGCTTTGACCTTTTCTAGTATGGCTTGCGCGTCTTTAGGCTTAAATAATGTAACAACTAGATTAGGTACCAGCAATAGTTTAGTTGTGCAAGGTTTAGTAACAGGTTTGACCGGTGGCATAGTCGGTGTTAACAGTCAAAGCTTGCTCGATAAAGGTAAATTGGCAGACTTTAACAATGACCTGCAATCGGTAACAGCTTTTGTCGTTGCTGGTATTCCTTTATCGCTAGGTGATACGTTTGTAAAAAATACTAATGTTAAAGCGCTAAAGTTAGAAGATTTAACGCCCGTAAGCGATATTAAAATAACGGCTAACCATGAATTGGCTAGTAATCCAATTAAAGAATTGTTTCCGGAGCTTGAACATAGCCAGCCTGATTTAATCCAAATACCTATTCATGATAAAAGTGGAAATTTAATACATACTTTTAATTTAAACATTCCCAAATTTCCAAATTTCCCTGATATTCCAAGCTATGAATTACCCGAAGAAGCTGGTTGCTTATTTGCTGGCGAACACTACACAACCGATAATGGGACAATGATATCTAAGAATAAAAATAATACCGTTTATCTGTTTCCCGATGATACCAAAATTATTACCGGTGATGGTTATACCAAAATTCAGCTACCTGATGATAAAGTGTTTAATCTATCCGATTCAGAAAAGACTTATTACAAAAATCAAAATACTTATGAAGTTTCGTCACGTGGGTATTCTTCGATTAAAGGTAAAAATGGAATTTATTTTGACCGCAATAATGAAGGCATTATTTTTTATAGATCACCTCAAGACCAAGCTGAAATTACCTTAACACCAGCAACCCAAAAAGGCTCGATATTGCCTTATAGCATCAAAGCTAAGCTTCAAAACACAAGTCTAGTCGTCGATTCTTACGGCAATTATAACGCTGACTTAAGCGATGGGTCAAGCGTTAATAAAATTGGCGATACACTTAGCCATTGGTCTAAAGAAGGTATCGAAACAAGAAAAGATGGCAGCGGTAAAATTGAGGTTTTTGACCACAAGGCTCAATACGAAAAATTATTGGGGCAAATCGTTGAAAAATTTAACCAAGACCATTTTAGTATTTCTGAATACAATAGTCTTCTCGATAAATTTAATGGTAGCGATAAATCTGTCGCTAAAGCTATTTTAGAGGTATCTTTACCTAATTTAAGCCCGCAAAATTTAATTAAAGCCTTAAAAACACTCGACATTAGTAGTTCAGCCTTTCACGGTGACAATACTTATTATACTTTAGACGCATCTTCTATCGGTAATATGTTAGGTTATCTGGGCGGTAAAGTGTTAAATAATAATTTTAACATTCTAACCCTTAATGAAACAACAAAAAGGGCTTATAGTGAAATTTTTACCTTTGACCGACCTGATAAACTAGATAAACAGACTTTGAAACTTTTGAAAGATAATTATCGTGAAAAAATAACTTATATCGATTTGAATAATTTTGAAGACGGACTCAATTTTTTAGATAGAGCTCAAGGGCGATTAGAAAGCAAATTATCTCAATTAGTAAAACGGGTGAATGACCTCAAAAAATCAAGTCCATCTATGGGTAATTTAAGTGATTTAGATTTGACTAAAAGATTATTAAATAAAGATGCCGAAAAATTTGCCAAAGATAACGATATAAAAATAATAAGGCCTAAAATATCTAATAGCCTTAATGATTGGTTTGAGCCACCTGTTAATGAAAAAATTGTCAGTGATTTTTTAGACGATAAAGAAGCGGTTTATAAACAGAACTTTAAGTATAAATTTGAACTGGCTAAATTTTTGGCTGAAAGTACGCAATATAATTCTGTCGCTGACATCATGCAAAAATGCCGTGATCTATATGAGGGTTTAGCTATCGACATGGCTGACAAATCGTCGAATTCTGACCATACTAATTTGGAGAAAAGTGCTAAAGACTTTGAAAATGGTTCTGAGCAAGCTAATAAGGTTAAATTCGTAATTGGACTAGACGGCGAATTCGGATCTGGCAGCGCTGCTTTTATCAATTATTTATTTAAGGTAAGTAATAAATTGGCTGACAGTAATTTTATTTCAAGGTCGCAATTTTTAAATTTGGCCAAAGACCCCAATTCTAAATTCATTTACTTAGACGATACAGCCTATTCGGGTACTCAAATCGAAAATATGATAAATCGTTATTTTGAAAAATCTCGCCCTAAATTACATCTTGCCTTATTAGGTGCCTATAAAGATTTTTATCGTAATTTTAAAAATAACTATGATATCGGTATTACTACTTTGCAGACCCATTTCCCACTGTCAACCGATTTTATTGATGGACAAATTAACGCTCTTACAGCTAGTCTTCTAAATAGTCCAAAAGGTCAAAGCGACCAGGAAGCGATAAAAAATAGCGCAGTTGAAAGTATTTTGAACCTTGGCGATTTAAGAAGGATACTAGCCTTTTCAAATTCTTTTGGTAATATAAATAGCGCTATTGTATGGCCTTATATGGTGCCTGATAATTCATTTAACCTGCTTGGTGAATTTGGCCGCAAAGTATTTGGCTTTGGCCAAAATCATGACACTATTTAATCATCAAAGTCGTCACGAAAGCCAAGTACAAGTCGACCGAATTTTTTGATTATACCTAAAGACGTATCGGGCGTCATATACGGCCACACAATAGAGCTGTTAACGTCGCCAAAGTTAGTTGAAACTTCAATAAAACGACGCATTGAATAATCTAGTTTAAGTCGAGAAATTATTTCGTTAAAATCTTTACCCATAGGGTTTGTTAAGAATTCGGTATGATTAATATTATCTGATGTTTTGTCTTTAACCGATAAATGTGATTCTAAAACAACTAAAGCAGGCTCGTGTTTGGGACTTTTATTGTAGGCCGTGCGCAGTCTTTCTTCAAAATTACGGTAAGACCCATATAAGCCAATAATCAGTTTGTTTTTGTGTTGTGCAAAATAGTCTTCAATCTTTTCTTCAAGCTGGGTGCCACTGTAGGCTGTATCGTCAAGTAAAACTATCGATCTTAAAGGTAAGTTTGCAGAATCGTTTAAGTAGTCTCCTAAATTAGACCTGGTCAGAAATTTAGAGTCGGGTATAGAGTTGGCGACTTTAAAAATATAATTAATAAACGCGCTGCTGCCAGCTCCATCTAGGCCATCAAGCCCGACAACGTATTTTAAATTTTTAAGGGGCGTAAAACTGTCTTCTGGGTTTGTGTAATCAAAACTATTTTTATTGACCTGCCTGTTAAAACGAAGGGCTTTTTCTTGGTCAATATTATAACCAATGGCAGCATAAAGAGTTTTGGCTTTGTCTAACATAGACCTTACTGTATGATAACGAGTGTCATTAGCTAGAAAATTGCTGGCTGTTAGTTTTTCATAAAATGTTTTGTACTGTGCGTTTCTAAAAAAATTATCCATGCTTTCGGACGACACAGCTGGTTCTAATAACACATCGCTGCTTTGGACAAGCGGGCGCAATAGCTTCAAAGAATTCTTTTTGGCAATTGTGTCACTATCTTCGTTTAGTATTTTATAAGCTATGTCGTTTGGCGATAAAAATTGACCATCAGCCGATGCTAATTTCTTGTCTTGGGCCAGATCTACCAGACCTTTTAATTTGGGGTAAACATTATCGTTAGCTACGTCTATGAAATTTATGCCTTTGTCAAAATTATTGGTGTCAAAAATACTTAAATTGGTTTTATAGTTATTTAACTCATCTAATTCGAAACAGGATAAATTTTCCAAGTTGTCAAAATAAATGGTTTTTAAATTGTCTTTAGCGTCTAACTCGTTAATTGGTACTATATCTTCATCGATACCGAGAGCTTTGCGGTATAAATAAGCTATGGCATTACCACTAGAACTTGTATTTTTAACGACTAAGCGTTTGGGTAATTCTTTTTCGACAAGTTCTGGGCTGGCTTTAATATTGTCAATGAATTTTTTAACCGACATATTTGGCAATGATAAGTCTAAAAGAGCTTTAGCTAGGGGTTTTTGGTTTTCATCAAAACGTTTTAAAATTAAATCGTAATCTTGTCGGCTAAAATCATCGCTATTAAATTTAGCTATAACCTTGGATACTGAATCTTTTAATTCATGGCTAAGGTCTCTGGTTTTGATACTGCCGTCATTTAGTCTTGTGATTTCTGTGCCATCAGGATAGGTCGTAATTGTATTGCCCTGAAAACTGGTAATGTCAGTTCCGTCGAGTAATTTTGTTTCGGTTAAGCCATTAGAGTGGCGAGTAAAACTGTTATTATTTTGCCTGGCTTTAATTGTTAGGCCTTGTTCAGACCTGGTTTCATGGTAAAAGCTGTATTGATTGTCTTGAAAGCTTTCAAAATGCAAATCTCCATTATGGTGCAAAGTAATTTTGTCACTTCTGTCTTTGGGTTCAAAATATCTTAAGTAAGTTTTTGGACTAAATTCGACGATTTTGCCGTTGGGTAGAAAATACCTATAGAAATCATCGTTATGGTTAAATCTGACAAATTTTTGGAGTTTGCTACCATCGTTTAGTGTTAGCTCAATATCGCCATTGCTTCCTAGTTTAAGCTGGGTTCCGTCTTTGAAATGGGCGTTAACGACGCCTTTGTCGCCTAGAAGCAAATTTAGGCCGTTATCTAAGGAAACAGACTTAGACTGTGTGAAATCTGTTGACTTGATTTGGTCTAGAAATTTGGGATTGATATATTCAGTTACATCGGGTATTTGGGGTATGGCTGGAATCGTAAAATTTATTGTGGCCACTTGCTTGCCGTTTGAATCGTTAATTGTCTCTTTTATGGATTTGTCTTGGTCGAAACCATGACTGTAATCAAATAGTCCTTGCGTTCTATCAAGACTATTTGTTTGGTCTGTAACAATTTTAGACGCGGCTATATTTTCCGGGTTTAACTGGTTGAGTCCATATTCTTTCGAGCCATAACTTGACGTT
>JAKAZS010000027.1 GCA_021815785.1 bacterium | reverse complement strand
GTGGGGAAGCTGTAATATCAAGGCAAAAAGAATCTGGCTAAATTTAGAATTGGCAAAAAAGCCGCCTCAATGCCTTGAATATGTAATTGTTCACGAATTGGTCCATTTACTAGAAAGGCTGCATAACGATAGATTTACTGCTCTTATGGATACTTATTTGCCCAATTGGCGGCAATACTGCCAAATCTTAACCATCGAACCTTTAGGGCATTGCGATTGGGGCGAATAGTAATATATTCCAACGCACACTGGTTAAAAAATATTAAAATATCTGTTAGACCAATATTTTACTTGACAGGAATCAAACTATCTTGGCAAATTATATAACCTAAAGACTCAAAGCCCCCTCAAGCATAAATCAAATGAGCCTAGTCAAAATTGAAGTTGGATTTAAGCCTAATTAAAACGCGCAGATTGTTAAATCGATATAATAAAAGTAATATGCATTTAATCTGGTGCCATTTTTACCCCTCGTATAAGTCTACATCGGTCACACGTATCCATACTTGGGGTAAAACGTGAAAGCAAGCTATTGTGTCCGATTGTAGAATAATTTTCACTTAGCTGCTTATTTATACTTGCAATTGCCTTTTGAACTGCTAAAGAGGGCGGCGATAAATCTTCAATGCCAGATTCTAAAGAGGTTGCTATATAAGAATGGCGATTTAAGCAATCCTTAGCCATCTGGTAATATTTTAAAGCTTCCGGCAATTTATTTTGTTTTTCAGCCACTACACCTAAATTATACCAAGCATTAAAATTATGCGGATGACAGTTAGACACATATTCAAACAATTCATCAGCCTCATTTAAAAAACCCATCGAATATAAGCGTACTCCTTGATTAAGAAGGAATCTAGGATCTCGGGGACTTCTATAATAAACAATTATATGATATCTTGGATCAACCATTCTTTTAAAATAATTTTCTAACCAAGCCACTTGCAGTTTAGCCTCAATCGACGTAGGATTTATATAATGTAAAATGCTGTTATCAACCATGCTTTGAGCATAATTATGTAATTTCCCATCGATGGTAGCTAAATTCTGGTAAGCAAAAGCTGATAAAGGATTAACTTTAGCCAGAGCCGTTAAATATTTTTGAGCCTGTCCATAATCTTGAGTTTCTAGACTTCTGTTTGCTAAATTTTGGAGAATTTCTGGGTCTGTTGGCATTTTAGTATTTAAATTCGCCCTATTTAATTCAAGTGAAGCATCTTCATTAGTTTTTTCATCTTTAGCTGTATCAATACTAATAGTTGCTGATTCACTTACCGGAGATTTAAGAGTATTAGTGCTTGTACCCAATTGTTGATCTATCTGTTGAATTCTAAAAGCAAAAGAACCTGTGTTCGTACTTCCAAATAACACCTTTTCTAATAAATCTAGTCTTTGGCTAATGGGTAATTTTTGGTTAGTTTTACCCAAAATGGTGGTTTCTTCTTGTGCTAGTTGATCATTTAAAGTAGTCGGTAAATCTTGATTAGATGAGGCAAATGCTGCACTTGTCGAAAACAAAAAAAATACAAATATGGCTAGTTTACTTAATTGTTGAAGAAAAATTATTTTCGTAGAATTAAATGTTTTAGACATCTTAGAATTGATAAATATAGGGAATTATATTATATTACCAGAATATACAATTATTAAAGTCCATTTATTGATTTTAAATTTATTAGGTTATTCCTTAGACTTTTGTTCAAGATTGCATAAAAAAGTAATAAAGAATTAATAGCTTAATTATAAGAAATTATCACATACAAGTCTACATTATTTAAATAATTTCACTGATAGAGCCAACCCCTTTATAAATTATTTATTACTTGATTATCGAACAAAACCCTACTAAATCTTCAACGGTAAACCCACCGCCTGTTCAAGATCAGCCCAGGCATTTTGATAATTGACCACAACATCAAAATAAGCGGCTAAAGTCTGTTGATACTGCTGCTGCGCTACAATAGCTGTAGACAAATCACTGATACCAACTTCATAGCCACGCCTAGCCAATTTAGCTACATTAGCAGCTACGGGCAATAGTTTATCACTATAATTAAAAATATTTTTACGCGCCACATTAACATCCGTACAAGCATTAATAACATCACCGGCAATTTGGGATTTAAGTAAATCTACTTGTAATTGCGACTGGCGATAAATTGCCTTAGCACTGGCAATCTGCCCTTGATTCTGATAGAAGATAGGCGTATTTGTATTTAAAGCTATAAAGACACCAGGTTGCGCTGGGGCTGGAACAAACCCAGCTGGTTGGTGAGCGGCAAAAGTAGTATAGGCATAGCCCGCTGCTATGAATAAATCAGGAATTGCCTGAGCCTGAGCCAAGGTAAAAGCTTTGCTGTTAGTAAAAACTTTTTGGATAGCCACTTTCAAATCCGGTCTTTCATTATAAGCTTTTAGCAGTAAATCACTAATACTGGGCAATTCACGTTTAGGTGATGGTACTATATCAGTTTTTTCGGCTGAAAGTTGAAACATACCGTTTTCAGTAATTTCAAACAGTTCAATATTATTAATGTTTTTACCAATTAGCAAAGCTAATTGTGCTGATGCCTGCTGAAGTCGAGTTTGAGCCTGATTTTGCGATGTCTCAAACTGAAGCATGTTTAACTCAGCCTGAAGCACTTCTGCATAGGCAGCTTTACCAGCCTCAAACCTTTTTCGAGCCACATCCAGTAATTTTTTAGCTACATTACGCTGCGAATTTATCAGATCTTCATAAGCATTAGCTGCAACTAATTCAGCATAAGCCCTACGCACTTTATTATGAATATTAAAGCTTAAAGAGTCAAGACTTAATTTAGAAAGCTCTAAATTAGCTAAAGCTAAATTTATTTTTTTACTACGTTTACCAGCTGTTTGAATTTCTTGGGTAAACAAAATCTGTTGAGTTTGACCAGTAAATAAATATGTAAAAGCTGGACCAAATCCGGCCTGAAGCTGAAATTGAGGGTTAGGTATAGCTTTAGCAATTTTAACTTGAGCTATCGCTAAATTTAAATTTTTACGCGCCACAATGATATCATAATTTTTTAAATTGGCAATGTCAAACGAATTCTGTAAGGATAATACTGTAGATGGCTTAGGGCTTATAATTGTCGAAGCTTTAAGCAGCCTATCATTAACTCCGTCTTCAGCATAACTCTTAATAGGAGTAAACAGTATAAAGCTAATAATTAAAATAATTACTTTTACAATCATAATTTACTAACTATTAATTAAGGGAAGTCCAATCGCCTTTTCTAAATCAGCCCAGGCATTATGATAAGCAACAATGGTATCAAAATAAGAAAAAATTAATTGCATATATTGCTGCTGACTAAGTAAAGCAGTAATTAAGTCAGTTTTACCTAATTCATAACCACGTCGACTTAACTGACATACTTTGAAAGAACTGGGCAATAATTCATTTTGGTATTTATCTAAATTAGCTTTTAGCGATAGTAAAGCTTCATAAGCTAAAACTATATCTAAAGCAATTTGGGATTTAAGTAAGTCATTTTGCTTAAAGTCCTGAAGCCAGGTATTTTTAGCCTGATCAATTTGCCCTTGGTATTGATAAAACAATGGCAACTCCTGACCATAAGTAAACAAATAACCTGGTTGCTGTGGCACTTTAACCCCAGGTAAAAAATATTGAGGCTGGTAAGGTTTATATGTCGAAAACATATAATTAAAACCAATGAAAGGATCTGGCAGTCTTTGTGTTTTAGCTAAAACCAAACTTTTTTTATCCGTATAAGCCTGTTGAATAAGGGTCTTTAAGTCATTACGATTCACCCAGGCAGCAGGTAACAATTTGGCTAACGGCGGTATTTCACGTCTAACGGCTGGGTCTAAAGCATTAAATTCACCAGCCAAATTAAATATAGCCTTTTCATCAACATCAATAATTTCGTCATTGTATGGGGTTTCGCCCATAAGTTTGCATAATTGTGTTGAAGCTTTAATTAGTTTACCGATAGCTTGATTTTGCAATACGGCAATTTGCATTGAGGTCAACTTGGCCTGTTCGATTTCCAAGCCTGATGCCTTCCCCACGGCAAAACGCTTTTGCGTTATCGATAATAGCTTCTGGGAATTACCCACTTGAATTTTAATTGCATTTTCATAAGCATGGGCTGCAGCTAAATCAATATAAGCTCTACGAACCTGGTTGTGAACATTAAAGCGAATAGCTTCAACTTGAAAAGCAATTTGAAAGTAATTAGCATTTGCAACATTAGTTTTTTTTGACCTTCTACCTAAAATTTGAATTTCTTGCGTCCAGCCAAACTGCTGATTATTACCAGCCACAATATATTCCCAAGCTGGACCCCAGCCATATAATAAATTATATACCGGGTTCGGAATGGCTTTAGCTATTATAATTAAGGCTTTAGCAATCGACAAATTAGTGGTGGCAACAAGTATTTCTTTATTAAAATCGTCAGCTTTTTTAAAACAAGTGGCCAGTAAAAATCGTCGGACTTTTAACGGCGAGCTAACGGTTAAATCACTACTCACTTCAGCTAAGGCCAGGGTATTGCTAAAAAACGCCAAGCTACATATAATAACTAGTAAAACTTTATTTGATATCATTATAATTTCAAGGATACTCCCATCGCTTTTTCTAAATCAGCCCAAGCATTTTGATAAGCTACAATGGTATCAAAGTAACTAGCCAGAATTTGCTGGTATTGTTGCCTAGCTAAAATAGCTGCTGACAAATCACCTTTGCCAACAGCATAACTTTTAAAAGCCAAATTAGAAACTTTAAGCGCTTTGGGAATTAATTCAAGCTGATACTTTATTACATTGGCTCGCGTAACCTGGACAGCCTCATAGCTAACAACAATATCACAGGCAATTTGCAGTTTAAGCTGATTAATTTGATCAAAGTCCTGTAACCAAGTTTCTTTAGATTGCATGATTTCACCTTGATACTGATATAAAATTGGCAGTTCTACCTCTACATTCAAATAACAACCAGGCGAATTTGGCACAGAATAAGGATAAGCATCATAAGGCTGATGCTTAAGAAATGTCGTAAACTGATAGCCACTATCAATAAAAAGATCCGGAATTCGTTTAGCCTTAGCCACCGCAATTGCCTGCTTATCACTATAAGCTTGTTGAATTAAGGTTTTCAAATCAGGTCGTTGGGCTTTAGCCATTGGCAGTAATTCATCAAGCTTAGGTAAATCAAGTTTAGGTGATGGCACTATCGAAGATTTATTGGCAGTCAGGTTAAATAGGCCATTATCATCTACGTTAATAATTTCAACCCGTTTAGGTGTTTCACCAAGTAATTGAGTTAAAGTAGCTGAAGCTTGTTTTAATCGAGTTTTAGCTTGTTTGCGTTGAATATCAAATTGAATAACCCCAAGTTTAGATAATAGGACTTCACTCATTGGTGACTTTCCCGCATCATAACGCATTTTAGCAATGGTTTGAAGTTCGAGAGCCGACCTACGTTGAGCTTCAATAAGATCCTCATAGGCTTCAGCCGCTACAAGATCAGCATAAGCTCTACGGGTACGGTTGTGAATATCAAATAGCAAAGCTTCTAACTGAAATTTGGTTAATTCATAATTACTATTAGCCAGATTAATGTTTTTACTGCGTTTACCGGCAGTGGGTATATCAAACTGTAAACCAAACTGCTGTGGATTTCCAGCTAAAATTATGGTAAAGGCTGGACCAAATCCGTACTGCAAACTAAACCTTGGATTGGCTATAGCTTTAGCTATCGTAATTTGAGATTTAGCTATAGCTAAATTATATTTTGCAATAAAAATCTCCTTGTTTTCTTGATTAGCCTTAGTAAAAGCTGATTCCAAGCTTATTATTTGCTGTGGTAAGCTATTATTGATATTGGCATTATTGGAAGTAGTATCATTTTTTTCAACCTGAACTTGTACATTAGCTAAGCTTTCTGAATTTAAATTTAAACAATTATAGAATATCGTTAGATAAGTTACGGTAGACAAAATCCAGCGGGATTTCACTAAAAATTTTACATTATTTAGCTTTAATATCATTATTATTATCAATCCCCTCTAATTCGCTGTCGGGTAATTTTTTATGTTCAATTGGTGGCTGATTATTATTTTGAATATTAGGATTTAGGGAATTATCTAATTGCTTAGATTCAATGGGTTTAGCTAAACTTGGATCAATCGGGTTATCGATATTAACAAACATCGGTACGCCTAAATTGTCTAAAGTATGCCAAATAATTGTGCCAGCCTTATTAAGCTTATGAACCTTAATATTAGCCTTAAACTGTGGGTCAATATTTACTGATTGAACTGGTTTAATATCAAAAAATGAATCAACGCTACTATTGCCCTGATTAATTGAAGACTGGGTATTGATCATACTACGCAAAGGGGTTATGGGATTTGACTTATTATTAAGCTTATCGGGATGATTTAACTTGGTCAAGTCATTTTTTTTATTATTAAAATCATTGATATTGTTCGAATTTAAACTAGGATTTGCTCCCATAAAAGGAACCGGAGCAATATCTTGCATACCGCCAGAAGGAAGTTCAAACATCTGAATACTCGATTGACCTGAATATATTTGCGAATTTACCCCCGGCACACTGGAACTATCAGTATTACTGCGAAGTGGAGCAGATGGTGTAATATAAGTAGTACCAGCAGTAACCAAATATTTATTTACAATTAAATTATTAATTATTAAAATAAAAACTAGATAAAAATTTAAAGCTAATTTATTAAGCATTAAAATACTAGTTATTTGTTTAGAATATTTGAACATCTTAATTTTCCTCAGCTGATTTTAGAGCATCACCTAATAATGATGTGCCACCATGACAAACAACTACTTCGCCAAGAGATAGACCACTTACAATTTCGGTATAGTTACCATCATCTACACCTTGGGTAATTTTACGCTCTTCAAAATTCCCCTTGCCTTTGTTGACAAAAACAAAATTATCATCACCTTCTTGAATAACAGCCTGACTTGGTACTACTAATTTTTTGGTCATACCAACATCAACTTTCATGCGCGCAAACATACCTGGTTTAAGTAATAAATTTTTATTAGTTACATTAGCTCTAATTGGCAAAGTTCGTGTTTGCGTACTTACCGAATCACCAACCCAAATAATTTGAGCCGGGAATTTTTCACCAGGGATACTATCAATAGTAACATGAGCTTCTTGCCCTTTTTTTATGGCTTCAATATCTTTTTCAAAAATGTCAGCAAATAACCAGACTTGCGATAAGTCGGTTATGGTAAACAATTCTTTATTACCATCATTTAATTCTCCTGAATTAATCGTACGTTCAATTACCAATCCATCCATAGGAGCTTTAATTAATATAAACGGGTCAATTTTTTTACGATTAATTACTTTGTTCGCTGAATCAGGCGGCGCGCCCAAAAGACTTAGTCTTTCTTGAGCGGTAGTAATTAAAGCCGCTAATTTAGCTTTAAGCGCCGTTAAATTAGCCTCATCTTTTTCTAATTGGGTTTGCGCTGATTGCATGTCGGCCTTAGCTGAAACCTGTTCATCAAATAATTGTTTTTCACGATTATAAGTAATTTTCGATAGTTTTAACTGAACTTCCTGCTGAATAATATCAGCCTTAGCCTGGAGCACATTTTGCAAAAGGTCAGACTGTAATTGACCAATGGCATCAGATTTAATTACGGCCATCGTCTGCCCCTCTTTAACCATATCACCTAGCCTAGATAATACTTGAGCAGCCCTACCAGCTGATGGTGTTGATACCAGTCTAGACAATTCAGCATTGGGTCCAACTCGTCCAGGTGATTCAACATATTCATGTATGTAATCTTCTTTAACTGTAGTTAATTTTAAGTCAATTTCATTTTCTTGGGCTGGCGACAAATTAATTATCGTAGGCGTTGGTATAACCGGAGTAGTTGCTCTTAACTGCTCTACTGGTACCGGTTTAATAATTTTATTAGAAATAGTGTTACTACTGCAACCTTGAATACCAAACAAAACAATCAATAAAAAAATGCTTAAATTAGCATTATGCTTATGGCGAATAATCTTCATGAAAAATTCCTTATTTAAATAAGTTTCAAAAACAATATATAAAACCGGCAAAACAATTAACGTTAAAACCGTAGCTGAAAGTAAACCACCAATAATAACTATCGCAAAAGGTTTTTGACTTTGCGATCCAATCCCATTGGATAAGGCTGCGGGCAAAAGACCTAACATGGCGACCGTAGCCGTCATTAATACTGGTCGAACCCGTTCCATCGCTCCTTTATAGGCAGCTTCATAAACCGATAGGTTTTCAGCTTTTCTCAGTTGTAAAATGTAACTGACTAAAATCACTCCATTTTGAACAGTAACACCTGATAAAGCAATAAAGCCAACTGCTGCTGAAATACTAAAATACGTGTGCGTAAGCAATAATGCAGTAAAGCCACCAAGACCAGCTAAAGGAACTGCACATAAAATCAACAACGCATATGAATAAGAACCAAAGGCAAATAACAAAATAAAATAAATTAACAATAAAGTTACCGGAACGATTATCATCAAGCGCTTATTAGCTTCTTGTTGAAACTCATATTGACCAGCCCATTTTAAATGATAACCTGGTGGCAAACTTACTTGTTTAGCAATATTTTCTTGGGCTTCCTGAACGGCAGAGCCAAGATCGCGACCGCGTAAATTAATGCGCACAATCATAACGCGGCTATTAGCTTCTCTGGTTATAAAAGCAGCACCGCTGCCATATTTTATTGAGGCCATTTCAGATAGCGGAATAGATGTAATAGGACCGGGCGGATCAATTAAAATGTTATCCAGAGCCTTTTCCGTATCACGATATTCACGCGAAAATCTAACAAATACAGGAAAGCGCTTTTCATCATCAATTAATCGTGTGGCAACTTTACCGGCTATAGCAGTTTCCACCAAATTCTGAATATCTGATACATTAACACCATAACGACTAGCCTTATCTCGTTCAATTGCTATTTGATACTGCGGTTGACCTAATTGCTGACTACAGGCTACGTCAACTAAACCAGGAACTTTTTCCACGATTTTAGCAATTTTATCGCCCAGACTTTGAAGGATATTAATATCTGGACCATATATTTTAATGGCCAAAGAGCCCTTGGCTCCAGCAACAGCTTCGTCGACATTATCTTGAATATATTGCGAAAAATATAGTACCGCATTAGGAATAGCGGCTAAATTTTTATTAAATGACTCAATTAATTTCTGCTTGTTTTGCTGAAACTCCCTTCGCCAAGATGAAGCTGGATATAAATCAATAAATAATTCAATATTACTAAACAAATTAGGATCAGTTCCATCATCTGGCGACCCGGTTTGACTCGTTACATTCCTGACCTCTGGATATTGTAAAATAATATCACGCATTTTTTTAGCAATTTTTACTGATTCTTCTAAAGATACTGATGTTGGCATAACCGTAGTTCTAAGCCAGATATTGCCTTCATCTAAGGCTGGTAAAAATTCTGAACCTACATTGCTTCCAATAAATGCGGTTGCAACGAATGAAGCAAAAGCCATTATGATTACATAACGTTTATGATTTAACGACCATTTTAATAACGGATTATAGATAAAATGCGCCAATTTAACAACTGGGCTATCCGTATGCGTAAGTTTTCTTCTGGCTAGAAATAATCCAATTAGGCAAGGGATAATAAATAATGCGCTGACAATAGCGCCAACCAAATGGAAATTCATGGTAAAAACCAAAGGTCTGAATAATTTACCGGCAACGCCCTGAAACGAAAAAATGGGTAAAAATGCGGCCATAATTATAGTAATTGCAAATAATATTGGCGAACCTACTTGTTTAGCACATTGTAAAACCAAGTCTTTTTTTTCGTTTAATGAGGCTGATTCTGGTAAACTGCTTAATTTAGCATATGCATTTTCGACCATAACAACTGCTCCATCAACAATAATACCAAAGTCGATAGCACCTAAACTCAATAAATTAGCCGAAATATGAAATACACATAATAAAACCAGTGCCAGACAAAGGGATAAAGGAATTGCTAACGAAGCGATTAAACCACTTTGAAAATCAAATAAAAATACAATTAAAACGCTAACAACCAGTAAAATACCTTCAAACACATTATGAAAAACGGTATCCAGTGTATGCTGGACTAATTCCTGACGATCATATAGTTTTTCGAGTTTTATTCCGCTAGGCAAACTAGCTTTAATTTCAGGGAGTTTCTCGTAAAGTCTTTCCACTACTTTAGATGCATTTTCGCCACGGCGCATCAACACAATACCCATTACCGCATCATTGTCATTGTTTTTGCCTAATTGCCCAAGTCTAATACCCGGGCCAATATCAACTTTAGCAATATCTTTAACTCGAACCGGTACACCATCCTGGGTACTGGAAACAACAACTTGCTCAATGTCCTTACAGTTGCGCAACAGCCCAAGCCCTCGAACTACATAAGCTCGACCATTGTTTTCAATGTAATTACCTCCGGTAGTCCCATTTGAATTTTGAATAGCCTCAAATACAGTAGTCAACTGTATACCATAAGAAACTAATTTTTTGGCATCAATATTGATTTGGTAATTTTTAGTTGGCCCACCAAAACTTACCACATCAATAACGCCGGGAATTTGCTTAAAGGCACGTTCTAATTGCCAGTCTTCGATAGCCTTTAAACTCATGGGATTATAATATTTAGATTCTAAAGTATAACGATAAATTTCACCTGTTCCACCCGAATCAGGATCTAGGCCAGGTTTAGCATAATCAGGTATATCCGCTTGGCTTACGCGTTCTAATACCTGTTGGCGATTTTGTAATTGCGTTGTACCATCTTCAAAAATTATGCTTATGACTGATAATCCAAGAATAGATATAGATCTTAAAGTTACTTCATGCGGAATTGCATTTAATTCTTTTTCAAGAGGAATGGTAATTAATCTTTCTACTTCTTCAGCACCTTTACCAGGAGCCAGCGTAATAACGCGCACGGTAGGCGGCGTAAATTCTGGATAAGCTTCAGTGTCTAAAATACTATGAGCCCACAGCCCACTGCCAAAAATACTTAAAGTTAAAATAATAGTTATTAAAGGCTTTTTATAAAAAAATTCAATTAAGTTATTTAGCGTTGCTTGAAACATTTAAAATTGCTTTTACGACCATTAATATTTACCTCATTATACTACTTTGACAAATAAATTTAAGAATTATTCAACACAAATAAATAGCAAATAACTAAAAAATTATTTACTATTCATTTGCGTTATTATTTTTTTAATACTTAAATTAATATTCCAGCCAATTTAACAGTTACGCCAATTACCGGAATTTCTTCCAATAAAAACCCTGCCAGCCATACAAAAGCTTTAAGAAAAATAGAATTAAAAAAATTATTTTTTCGTTGTTTTTTACGCATGTCAAAATCTCCTACAACTATCTGTGTAATAAATTAATGTATTTGATTTTGGCCCAGCAAAACTGCTAGTTAAAAACTTTTTTAAAGAATACCCTGCAGCAGCCGGGCTATCTACTCAATGGCTGAGTGAGTTTTTTGGCTAGTGTAAAGCAATGTCGCTCTTTATACATTTTAAACTCCTCGGTCGCTAATTAGTAATTATCAATAAGAATCAATTTTTTATTATTTATCCTTATACAACAATATTATCATGCAAAAATTATAATGACGAAATTGCAAACTTCTGTAAAGCCAAATATTATAAATATTCTCCGGTGTTTTAAGCTAAATATAAACTAAAGATCTTATTTTTAACATTCACTTAAACTTAATAAAAAAACTTTAGGCAAGAAAACCACTAAAGCATTTTTATTAAATGCACTTTAAGAGCATAAGGCTATTTTTAATCGTTTTTAGATGCCAAGGTCGGTTGATCTGAATTTAACAATTTAGCATTATATGTTGACGTATTACGACTAAATAATGTCCATAAATTATTTAAAGGATTTATTGATTTAGGATCATCTAAATTATCGAAAAATGCGGCAATCAAATCTTTTAATTCTTCAATTTTCGATACTCTAGTTAAAACACCTTGTTGTGCTACCGATATTGATCCGGTTTCTTCCGACACTACAATACAGATACCATCATATAATTCCGATAGACCAACAGCTGCTCTGTGCCTAGTACCGTAGCGGTGACTGAGTTTTAAACTTTCAGTCATTGGCAATAAAACACCAGCGGAAATAATTTTATTATCTTTAATTATTACCGCACCATCATGAAGTGGTGAATTTGGATAGAATAAACTTAATAACAGTAATGATGTTAGATCAGCATTTATTTTAACTCCAGGAGAAAGATAATCAAATCGAGTATTACCGGCTTCAACAACAATTAACGCCCCAATTCTCGTCCGGGACAATTCTCTTACGGCCTGAATTATCTGTTCACGAGCCATAGCTAGCTTATGGCTCATGAAGTTTTCTGGTTGATTTATGTCCATATTAAAAGTTTTAAGCCTACCCAAATAATTAAGCCCTTTGCGAATTTCCGGCTGAAAAATCACCACAATAGCCAAAAGCGTAAAAGGTATTAAATGCTGAATTATAGAGGTTATTAGCGTTAATTTAGCTAAATAGGAAATAGCAATAAATAAAATTAATAATATAGCCCCTTTTAAAAGCCCTTCAGCCTGTGTACCTTTAATACGGCGCCATACTAAAAAAATGATATAACTTAAAATGATAATTTGTAAGCAAATTTTAATCAGATTATTTAAATCATTAGACAATAAGATACTTGAGAGAATATTCATAAATATACAACATAAAAATAAGAATATTAAATTTAATAGTCTTTACTACTTAATTCAATATACTAGTTTTAATTTAAAATTGCAAATATTTATTTTAAACCTAACACTAAGCACTTCTTTACCAAAGTGATGGTAGGAAGCACTCCTATCGTCAACTGAAAAACAACTTACTTTAAATCATTAAAGCAAATCAATAAAACTCACTACTCTAACCAATTCGGGATATTATCATGACTAATCAAGTCATGATAAGTCTCTGCCTTAATAATAGGTTCAGCCTTACCATCTTTAACTAAAATACAGGCTGGCCTTGGGGTTCGATTATAGTTCGAAGACATAGTGTAATTATATGCGCCTGTCCCATATACAACTAAAAGATCGCCCGTCTTAGCCTCTAAATTTATGTCTTTAATGAGAACATCGCCAGATTCACAATATTTACCGACAATAGTAACCGTTTTGTTGGCAGCATTAATTCGGTTAGCCAGTTCGGCCGTATATTTAGCCTGATACATAGCGGGTCTGGGGTTATCAGCTAAGCCACCATCAATACTTATATATTCAATACCATTATCTAAAACCTTGTTATGGCCAATTGTATATATAGTCACCCCAGCTGTTCCAATAATAGCTCGACCTGGTTCTAAAATAAGTTTTGGCTTTGGCAAAGCCTGTAATTCAAATTGGGTTTTTAATTCTAAAGCTAAAGACTTAGACCATTTATATAAAGGAATGGGATTATCGTTATCATTATACTTAATACCTACCCCACCACCCAAATTGACTTGATTAGTATTTAAACCATATTGTAATTTTAAAACTTTAGCCAGATGGGCTATTACTGAAACCGAATCTAAATATGGCTTAAGTTTAGTGGACTGACTACCTAAATGAACATGCAGCCCTAAAAAATTCAAATCTAAAGCAGCAATTTTATTGGCTAAATTAATAATCTGATTGACACTTAAACCAAATTTACTGGATTTATGTCCCGTTTTGATATATTCATGCGTTTGCGTTTCAATGTCGGGAGTTACTCTTAACATAAGATTAGCTTTAATATTTTTAGTTTTAGCCAAATCAATAATTGTTGACAATTCTGATTCATTATCAACAATGAAATTGACGCAACCATAGTCTAAAGCTAAGTTAATTTCCGCAGGGCTTTTATTATTACCATGAAAATAAATTTTATCTGGCGCAAAATCCGCTGTTTGAGCTGTAAACAACTCACCATAAGAAACAACATCCAGGCCAATATTATAATTTTGTAATAATTTACAAATAGCCGTGCACAAAAATGCCTTACCAGCATAAATCAACTGAGAATTAGGGTATTGGCTTAACCCAGCCAAACACGATTGAATAGATTGGTGAACTGTTTCTTCGTCAATTATCCATAAAGGCGATCCATATTTTTGCACTAGATCAACACAGTCCAGCTTTCCTATTGTAAGATGGTTGAGCAAGTTACGGACAGCAGTCACTGGTTGTATTGAAGAATTTGGTGAAACAATTTTTGCACTAGCTTTATTCATGATGATTTATCTGTACTAAAGGTCAAGGATTAATTATGAAAAAATCGGGATAGTAATGAGCCTATTATAAAAGCATAACATACTGTAAATATCGAACAATCTTTTAATGTTTAAAGTAAAGTTTGTGCAAAATTGCGAGCTTAAAAAATATCATCAGGGCAAAACTTAATATTTGTAATTGGCAAATATTTTATATAATAATAAGCATAAAAAGCTACTTGAAAAAAATCGCAACAATATGCATAAACCTGGCCATTTTGACTTAATTACCAATTTAAATATAGCTATACCATACCATAATGACGAAATACGGGTATTAATTGGTAACGGCGCCAGTAGCAAAATAATTAACTATAGCCAAAATTTCGGAAAAAAGTTTTTAATTATCACCCAATCTAAAATTGCCGAATTATGGCTAAACCATTTACAAACAAGCCTCGAAAAAATTCCTCATTCAATAATTAAAACCTTAAATTTACCAGATGGTATTATATTAAAAGATCAAAAAAATTTATTAGCTATTTATAACTGTTTGCAAGCAAATGAATTTAGCAAAGATGATACAATTATTGCCTTTGGCGGCGGTGACATTACCGATCTTACTGGTTTTGCTGCTTCAACCTATTTACGCGGACTAAATCTAATTAATGTCCCAACTACCTTACTTGGTCAAATAGATGCTAGTATTGGCGGGAAAAATGGTTTAAATTGGCAAGGTCATAAAAACGTCATTGGCACTATTTATCAACCTCAACTTATCATTATCGACTTAAAATATTTAGCCAGTTTACCCAGTCGCGAATTTAACGCTGGTATGGCTGAAATTATTAAATACAGCCTTATTGAAGAAACCATTAGCCGTGAAACCAATTATCAAATGGGTCCCAAATCATTTTATGAAGTATTGACAAAATTAAGTTATGAAAATTTCAATATTAATCATCCAAGTCTTAAAGATATTATAATTAACTGTTTGAAAATGAAATTAAACACGATAGCTAAAGATCCTTACGATCAAAATATACGCCATTGCCTTAATTTAGGGCACAGCTTTGGACACGTATTTGAGGCCTTATTCAGTAAAGATTTCAATCATGGCGAAGCGGTTAGTCTGGGAATTATATATGCCTTTAAATTATCCTATTACTTAAATCAAAACAATGTCGAACAGATTAACCAGATTACTGGTCTATTACAAAATTTTCACTTGCCAATTAAACTCAATGCCAATTTAAGTTTTACTTGGGAAAAATTTGCCACTGTTTTAAAATCCGATAAGAAAAGATCTACTCATAGCTTAAATTTTGTTTTACCGTTAAGCAAATTAGGTTTAGTTAACTACAAATATCCGCTGACACTTTCACAAATAGAAGCCTTTATCAAAACCATGACCTAATTGAACAATAGCCTAGGGTCGAGCTAAATGCAAAATTTTTACAGTAAGCCTTTAGCAAAACTATGACCTAATTAATTAACTAATATATCTAGAATTTAACATTTGCTTGCAACGCTAGCATAAAAGTTAATGATATAATTTACCTTAGTATTTTAGCTGAAGTCTTAAAATTTAAATTATGCAAGTATTGATTGCTATTGATAATTCCGAATATTCAAAAGAAGCTATAGATAGTATTCTGAACCGACCCTGGTCGACTAATGCCAAGTTTTTAGTAATTACTGTTATTGAACCCGTTTATCCAGAATATGTTAGTTTTCATGCTAATTATGGACATTTATCCCAAGAAGTATTTCAAGAAATTTCCAAATCGGCTAATGCCTTAGTTGCTGAAACTGTCAACCGCTTTAAACAGTCATTACCCAATAACGAGATAAAAGGCCAAGTTTTAGAAGGCTTTGCTAAAGAAGAGATACTGCAATCAGCTAAAGAATGTAATGCTGATTTAATAATTCTTGGCTCTCACGGAAGAAAAGGGATAAACAAATTCCTCTTAGGTTCTGTCTCAGAAGCGGTAGCTTCGCATAGCCCCTGCAGTGTTGAAATAGTGAAAATCAAAAAAGCCAATTTAGCTATTTAAAATTTAGCTTCTTGTGAATCTTCCTTAATATTTTCATCGGGCGTTTTCGTGAAAAATAGTTTATTAGCACCAACATACATGATAGCACCTAGAGTTATTGCAAAATAGATAAATAACATAACGACAAATTGCGGTCCATTTGTTGGGATGTATTCATGATGCATAATTAACTCCTATCAGTTAAATAAATAATGATAATTTCATTATACCGAAAAACTATACATTAGTATATTGCTCTAAAGATTAAATATCAGCTATTTTTAATAAGACAAAACCTATTATGTACTTGACTACCAAAATTAAATCCTTCTATTTTATTTTTGATAATTAATTTTTTATAATAAAAAAAATTAACTTTTATTATTATCGTTTAAATAAATGTAAGCACAATACCCGCTTTTATATCCAATTATCATCAATTAAAAGTCAAAGAATAATTTTCCAATTTTTTTATAGGTGAATAAATAGATTAATAATAAGATTACTTTTATTTTAAAATTGCAATATCAAGGCAATAACCTCTTGAAATTTTCCCGAAAATTTACTTTAATGACAACTATACAGAATATTTATTTGGAAAATGAGGTTCAACTAATGAATACTTTTAAAATCAGTTTACTATTAGGTAATAAACGGTTAGCTATGCTAATGGCCTTCAGTCTGATTACTAACCTAGGTATGATAGATCAGGCTTTAGCTAGCTCACATTCAGTACTTGATCCTTACGCTGATATACAAGCACCAGGTGTAACCGTTGAAGCCAAGACTGATGCAAAAACAAAGAAATTTACTCTGCCAAAACTTAGTCATACCAATAAAAAAGTCGAAGCTGAAAAGAAAATTAAATCCAGTCAGATAGTTCGCTTAATTCCAGTTAAAAAGCAAACTACCTCAAAAATGGATTTTACCCAAACAACAGATAGTCCAAAGGTAGCCAAATCTAAAGTTAAACCGATTAAAGCTATTAAAAATATTAAGACTCAAGTTGGCCTCAATAATGCAAATAATACCTTAACCGATCCAGCTGCGACCACAACTCAAATGAATAAGCTGAGCAATAATCAGCCCAAACTTAGTGATAGTCTTAAACAGATCAAAGATGGTTATGTAAATACACTAAAAGCTGCTAGCTCAAGTATAATTGGCGGAGCAAAATCAATATCAAGTGCAAAACCAATTAAAGACATGCCAGATAAACTTGGCGGTGGAAGTAAAGCGGTAGCCCAGAAACTTAGTGAAAGCACTAAATCTGTAGCTCAGAAACTTGGTGAAAGCACTAAATCTGTAGCTCAGAAACTTGGTGATGGCACTAAATCTGTAGCGCAAAAACTTGGTGATGGTACTAAAACAGTAGCGCAAAAAGTTGAGACTGGTGTTAAAACGTCCTCATCAACTCTTGGTAATACGGTAAAAGTTATGGAGGATAAATTAGGCTCAACGTCCAAACTCCTTAAAGCCTCAACTAAAAATATTGGCGAAAAAATAGGTTCGGGTACAGAGTCAATTAAGACTTCGACCAAAAATGTCATGGCTAAAATAGCCAATTTAAAGCCCAAAACCAAAACCACAAACGCGCCACAAATTGCAAACAATACCAAATCACTCCCTTTACCACGGATTAAAACAGAAGGTTTTGACAGTCCATCTATGCCTACAGCTCAAGGCAGTGATAATTTAGCAATTCACCAAACTATTAATACGGCCAAGATTAATAATAAGAAGCCAATTTGGTCTAAATTAACGGCCAAATTTAATAAACCAGCTTCGCCCAAAGTTCAAACGGCTAGCAATGGTCAACTTGAAACCCAATAAAGTTAGATTAGCTCACCACTAATTAGATTGGCAAAACTCAGACTGCTTAGAAGTTAAAGTTTCATCTATAGAATTGACAGCTTGTCAAAGCCCACTAAAACCATACCGTTTATATACTTAAAATAATTATTCGGCAATAAATTTGGCGTATTCTTGAGCTGACATCAAATTATTTAATTCTTTGGCATTGGCTAATTTAATTTTTACCAGCCAGCCATCACCATAACAATCATTGTTAACAAGTTCGGGTGAACTATCTAATTTAGGATTAACTTCAATAATTTCACCTGAAACAGGCATAAACAAGTCTGATACTGATTTTACCGATTCAATAACACCAAATTTTTTCTCTATTGAAAAGCTAGCACCAATTTTAGGCAACTCAACAAAAGTCACATCACCTAATTGATCCTGAGCAAAATCAGTTATACCAATCGTAACGGTATCATTCTCAACACTGCTTACATATTCATGCGTTTTTACATATTGAAATTTATCAGGGTGATTTAACATCTATTTTTTTTGACTCCTTTTATAGAATGGGCGTTTAACTACTTGAGCTAATTCTGAAGATCCCCTTATCATTATTTGCAATTGGGTATCTGGATTAGAAAATTCGAGCTTTACATAAGCCATTGCCACTGGATAACCTAAACTAAGCGCCATAGTACCACTAGTTACAATTCCAACATTTTGACCATCATTATTTACGACTTCATAACCCTGCCTAGGGATAATTCGATTAAACGTCTTAAGACAAATAAGTTTTTGGGTCAAACCGGATTCTTGCTGTTTAACTAATCGGTCACGACCAATAAAATTGCCTTTATCGAATTTCACACACCAGCCAAGACTGGCTTCTAAAGGCGTTGTCGCTTCAGTCAATTCATGCCCGTAAAGTGGTAAAGCTGCTTCAATTCTAAGCGTATCACGCGCGCCTAGACCACAAGGTTTAAGATTATATTTTTGGCCATAGTCTAACAAAACTTGCCATAAACCAATAACATTAGAGCTTTCAACAAAAATTTCAAAACCATCTTCACCAGTATAGCCGGATCGAGCAGCAAAAACACTGATACCTTTAATATTTAGATTGATAATACCAAAAGATTTTAAACTAGTTAAATCCTGATTATTGGTCAGATCAAGTAATAATTGTTCAGCCTTGGGACCTTGAAGAGCCAGTAAAGATCGCTCTGTTGTTTTATTGACAATTTGCAGATTATCCTTAAGCTGTAGTTGTAACCAAGCCCAGTTTTTTTCAATATTTGAAGCATTAACGACTAAAAGGTAGCCAAAATCACGTTTATATATTATAAGATCATCAATAATCCCAGCCTTGTTATCTAAAAGCTGCGTATATAAACCGGTATCATTATGAATAAGTTTGCTTAAATCAGACGGAATTAAATTTTGCAAATAAGCAAAACTGCCTGTTCCAGATACTTCAAACTGACCCATATGCGACACATCAAATATTCCGACATTTTCTCTTACGCTTAAATGTTCACTAGTAATATTCTTATATTGAATCGGCATATCAAACCCAGCAAAATTAACCATTTTAGCATTTAGGTTACGATGCTCTTGGTTTAGCATAGTTGTTTTTAACGGCGAAGTATTCATTTTAATTTGTTTTGTTTAGTGAATTTATTGAGGTATAAAATAAAATTTGAGCTGATGAAATATTGGGAACAGGATTTATGATATTGACAATTACTCGAATTTCCAAACATTTTGTCATTTTCAATTTTAAACATCCAGAAATAATAAATTTAACTTAAAAAAATATTGCGTAAGTTTTTAAATATTAACTTAAAAATTCTAATTTGTGATTAAATTTAGTAATAAGTTAAAATTTACAGCTTAAAATTTATAAAAATACCAACTACTTATGGCTGATATCGAAAAAAAATTATTTTCTCAAGCGCTTGATGATGATTTAACTGCCTGGAAATGCATGCAGAATAAGCGTGACAATTTAATGTTTGATAATGCCAATGAGATTATTAAATCAATTTTTAGTATAACCAGTCAAAATATTATCAATTATCAGCCTGTTGACTTTTTACCTGATGAAACCGATAAAAGTTTATTTTTAGGAACTCATGTCAACGTCTTTAATTATAATTATTTTGAAAAACAGTTTAATAACTTATTTAAACGCATCAAACTCTTAAACTGTCCAATCAATCTAGCTCTCGTAATGATTGACAATTTAGAAGAAATTGCCCAGACGTACGAAATGCCAGTATGTGTAAGCTTAATAAGTGCCGTCAGTGAATTATTACAAAAAAAATTAACCGAGCCGCAATTTGCCAGCCTTTGTGTATTTGGTTATTTTGCGGTAGTTTTACCGGAACAGACTTTAGCTGAATCAGTCTTAGAATTCGAAAAATTTCGTAATGAAATTTCCGATCACACTTTTAGCATAAACAATAAGAATTACACCATTACAACTAGTGTTGGGATTGCCAATTACCCAAATCATGCCAAGTCTCAAGACGAGCTAAAGTTAGCCAGTATTCAGGCTTTGCAACACGCAATTAATAAGGGTGGCGATAGACTTACGGTTTATTAACTAACTACTACTTCCTTGAGCCGAATTAGTAAGATGCGTTATTTGACTTGTAACAGCCGAAAATGCACCTGATACAGCTGGCCCCAGTCTTCCGGGAGCAAAGTGCAAAGTAAAAGCAATAATTATTGCAATAAAAGCCAATACCGAGCCATATTCAGTAAGTCCCTGTCCAGACGATGTTCTTCTTAAAAAGAACATCCAATTTTTTAAATGTTTTTTTCTCATTAATAATATACCTAACGTTTTAAATAGGCTAATAAAAACAATAGTAAGTTTAACTAGGATGCCAATTGAAAATAGCTTAACAAATTCTGACTTTAAAAAATTTATTTATACATTTATTATACACCTTTGGCAACTATTCTTGTGTAAATCAAGTAATATTTTCGCAAAAAAAATTAACTTTTAATTAAACTTATAAAGATTCGTTATTAATATTACAAACAAAAAATTGGGTATATTTATGTGTATATAACAAATTTGTATTAACCTGAAGTCATTTTGTCAAAATACAAAAACTATTAATTATCAATCTACATAAATACTAACTCTAAGGATTATATGAAAATATTAAATATACCACTTGTTATGTTATTATTTTTTTTACTTGCACCGCTAATAAATGCCGATGAGTTAAGCGTTTCGCCGATGGCGTTAAAATATTATAATGAGGCAATGACGGACTATAAAAACCATCAGTATACTTCAGCTCTTTTACATTTCCGTCTAGTTATTGAAATGTTTCCGGATTATACCAAAGCTCATTATTATCTTGGCAATTGTTATTCTAATTTAAATCGTGTCAAAGATGCCATAAGAGAATATCGTATTACTTACAAATTAAGTGACGGAAAAGGTCCAATGGGAATTTATTCGCGTATGGCTTTGTTAGACTTTGGCAAAAGCGCTGAAGTTGTTGGTGGAAATCAAAAACTATTAAGGAGTTCTCTTACTTATTCATCTGGCGAAGGTGTAACTAATCATTATGACCCGTATTTAGTACCTGACCATGTATCAAGATTACAGGCCATGAAAGCAATCGGTCAAGAAGCTAATTCCCAAATGGAGATAAATAAACAAAATATGGAATATGCAGCTCTAGCTGCTGATCAAACAGCCAGATGGGCTAATCAAGGAATTTTAACCCAGGCAGCTATGACTCAGGTAGCCTCATATGGTAGTGGTGCCTTCGGAACAAATGTTGGTATGGGCGGCTATTTAGGTGGCATGGGGGGTTATTATGGCGGTGGTGGCTATACCGGAATGGGCGGCATGGGCTATGGTGGTGGTGGCGGTGGGGGTTATGGTTCTTCCTCGGCTCAATTAGGTATATTTAGCCAGCTGCAAATGATGCAAAATTATGACAATGCCGCTAACCAGATTAGAAACCAGCGCCGCGCCTACGATGCTAGGAATCAAGCCATTAAAGAAGATGTAAACGGATTAAGAACCCAGTTTAAACGAGGGCCACTTTATGATGGGGTTCAGCTATCGCCAGCCGGCACCGATCTTTATACCCAATATTTTGGCAGCAAAGCTACACCTCGTAAATTAGCAGCCGATTCTGGTGATGATGAAGAGGATTATTAATTTATTAAGTTTATCTTAACAAGCTTGTTTTTAATTTGACGTTAAGCTATTTATTTGAATATTATAAATTAATCTTGAGCAATGACATTATGCATTAAGTTTTGTCCTACAATATCGATTATAAGGGAATCCTATTGACTCGAAATGGCCACGTATACCTATGCCGCATTTAGCCTTTGTGAAAGCAAAACTACAATGAATTAGGAAACGGTAAACCATTAAGGCGGTTCCCCACCTGGCTAGACCGGGTCAAAACCAGCAAAATATCCTTGCTCAAGAGATTCTTATGATACTGAAAACAGCCAATTTAGAAACAACTTTAAGGCTTGCAGAAAAAATTGGTGCTAATATTCAAAACAGTATGGCTTTATTTTTATCCGGCCCGCTTGGTGCTGGTAAAACTACATTTGTTAAAGGTTTAGCTAAAGGCCTAGAGATTCAAGAAAAAATTACCAGCCCAACTTTTACCATGGTCTATGAATACTATTCTGGGAAATTGCCACTTTGCCATTTTGATTTTTATAGTGTTTTACCTGATTCAAAATCCGACAAAATTTCTTGGTTAATTCATGAAGTAATTCAAAAACCAGAAGTTATTATTGTGGTTGAATGGTTTAATCAATTAGCCAATATCAATAATGACTTTTTAAGTAAAAAACTTACGGAAAATTTTGCCAATTCGCTAACCCTAAACTTTGCCTATTCGGATAGTCATACGACTAATTTAGCCAATCATCAAGAGTTTAATGAAGACAGCCTAAGAATTATTGAAATTAACGCTTTAGGTCATAAAGCTAATCTAATCATTGAACTTTGCCAAAAAGAATTTAAACAATTTATTGATTAAAGGTTTAGCCAATTTTTTTAATCCGTTTATTAATTGTTAAATTGTAAATTAATAAAAATTAATTTAATTATGCTGTTAAATTTGTGCTACACATTAATGTATAAATGCACTAGTAAAACAAAAAAAATATTAACCTTTTTTAATTTTTATTCAATCCTATTATATAAGGGTAACCCCAGGAAGTTAAATATGTCTAAATCTTTAGTTATTGTAGAATCACCTGCCAAAGCCAAAACTATCAGTAAAATACTTGGTAAAAGCTATCAAGTTAAAGCTAGTATCGGACATGTGCGTGACTTACCCAAAAGTAAATTAGGTGTCAACGTTCGTAAGAATTTTGAGCCTCAGTATGAAATTTTACATGATAAAGAATCAATAGTAGACGATTTAAAAGCTGCCGCCAATTTAGCCGACCACGTTTATCTAGCTCCCGATCCGGATCGTGAAGGTGAAGCTATTGCCTGGCATTTATCTGAAGTATTAAGTTTACCGACGAAAAAAATGCATCGGGTTGAATTTAATGAAATTACAAAAGAAGCAGTTCTTGCGGCAATGAAAAACCCCCGTCTAATTGACAAACGCCTGGTGGATGCCCAACAAGCCCGAAGAGTTTTAGACCGCCTGGTAGGCTATAAAATTAGTCCATTGCTTTGGCGCAAAGTCAATGGGCGATCAGCCGGACGAGTTCAATCTGTAGCAGTTAGATTAATTTGTGAACGTGAAGAACAAATCGACGCCTTTACTCCATTAGAATTCTGGCAAATTAAGGCTCAGCTATTAAAACAAAAAAGCAAAAAAAGTTTTCTGGTTAATTTACATAAATATGAAAATAAAAAAATAATTTTAGGTTCAGAAAAAGCTACTTCATCATCTTTATTGTTGAGTAATAAAGAACAAGTTGATGAAATTCTAGTCAATATTAAAGATGCCAACTATGTCGTTTCGGCAATTACCGAAAAAACCAGTCAACGCCAACCCCAAGCTCCTTATATTACTTCAACTTTACAACGTGATGCAGCTAATCAACTAGGCTTTCCCGTTAAAAAAACCATGGGGGTAGCGCAATCACTTTACGAAGGTATTGAATTAGGCGAAGCTGGTCCAAGTGGGTTAATTACCTATATGCGTACCGATTCAACTCGAATAGCTCAATCAGCCCAGGAAGAAGCTTTGGATTTCATTAAGAATAAATTTGGCAAGGACTTTTTACCCGACAAACCCCGAATTTATAGTAAAAAAGCTAAAGGCGCCCAGGATGCTCACGAAGCCATCCGTCCAACTAGCGTTAATTTCAGCCCTGAAAGTATTCGAAAATATCTAACACCTGATCAGTTTAAACTCTATAAATTAATTTGGGAACGTTTTGTAGCCAGTCAAATGGCTCAGGCAATTTTAGCTAATAAAGCTTATGAAATTACCGCTAATAAAGCCGTATTTAGAATTACAAATCAAATCGTACAATTTGCTGGCTTTATGATTGTGTATAAAGGTTCCAGTTTAAATGAAGAAACCGAAATTAACGATGATGAAGAAAATGCTCAAATTGATATGCCCGATTTAGAAAAAGGCGAAAATCTCAAACTTAATGATTTAATTCCCAGTCAACATTATACCCAACCACCACCAAGATTTACCGAAGCCAGTTTGGTTAAGACTTTAGAAGATCTAGGCATTGGTCGACCGTCAACTTATGCTGCTACCGTAGCGACAATAATTGACCGTAAATATGTAATTCGACAATTAAAAGCTCTGGTGCCGACCGATTTAGGTAAGGCAGTCAACAGTCTGTTAGTCGAACATTTTGGCAGTATTGTCGATGTCCATTTTACGGCACAAATGGAGCAAAGACTAGATGAAATTGAAGAAGATAAAGTTGATTGGCAAGGAATGCTCAAGGAATTTTATAAACCTTTTGGTGAAACTTTAAAAAAAGCTCAAGAAAATATCAGTAAAATTGTTATTTTATCTGATGAGAATTGCCCTAATTGTGGCAAACAAATGGCGGTGCGCTCATCCAGATTTGGCCAGTTTTTAGGCTGTAGCGGTTATCCTGAATGTAAAACCACCGTAAAATTAACGAAAGAAGGCGCTCCTGTACCACCTGACCGCCCAACGACTGAACCTTGCAGCAAATGTAATGCTAATATGGTAATTCGCTATGGTCGATATGGTGATTATTTGGTTTGCGTTACCGAAAATTGTGAATCACAAAAAGCCATTGTCAAATCAACTGGCGTTATGTGTATGAAAAAAGACTGTGGCGGTGAAATTGTTGAGAAAAAATCACGAAGGGGTAAAATCTTTTACGGTTGCAGCAATTATGCAAATAATAAATGTGATTCAGCGTACTGGTATCCGCCAGTTAAGGAAAATGTATTGCCTTCTGGTAATTTATGCCCAGAATGTAAATGTCTTTTGGTCTATAAAACCCTTAAAAAAGGTCCTATAATTGCCTGTTCTTCAAAAACCTGTAAATACGCTGAGCCGGCGCCGGAAAATTTTACCAATGAAGCAGTGTTAGTTTAATAATAAGCTTTTATTTTTTAATACTTTGAAAGAAATATTTTTATTACACGAACCGTTTATGAATTTAATTAAGCATTCTTTATAAAGAACCTTAAAACTAATAATTAATAAATTAATTTAGCTTTGTAACTAAAATTACGAAAAAACTTGTTTAGTAATTATGAATTTTTTTATACTTTAAGCAAAATAAGCTAAAATGTACCTATATAATTAGAAATCTTTTTAGGTTATTTAATAAATTTCATAGTTATTTTTAAAAGTTATAAATATAAACTATCCTCAAAATTCTCTGGAGAATCAATCAAAATCATGTTTGAACGTTTTACCGAAAAAGCCATTAAAGTTATTATGCTAGCTCAAGAAGAGGCTAGGCGCCTAGGTCATAATTTTGTTGGCACTGAACAAATTCTTTTAGGCTTGATTGGTGAAAACACTGGTATTGCAGCTAAAACTCTCAAATCAATGGGTGTCAATTTAAAAGATGCCCGTGTTGAAGTCGAAAAAATAATTGGCCGCGGATCTGGTTTTGTAGCCGTAGAAATTCCCTTTACCCCAAGAGCTAAAAGAGTTTTAGAATTATCCTGGGATGAGGCTCGTCAATTAGGACATAGCTACATTGGCACTGAACATTTATTATTAGGTTTAATCAGAGAAGGCGAAGGTGTAGCCGCTCGAGTATTAGAAAATTTAGGGGTTGATCTTACTAAGGTAAGAAGTCATGTTATAAGGCTACTTGGCGAAACTGGGGCAACCACTGGCAGTTCATCATCACAATCGTCCACCGGACGCTCTAAAACTCCTACTTTGGATGATTTTGGCTTAAATTTAACCCAAGCCGCTCAGGAAAATAGATTAGACCCAGTAGTTGGTCGGGAAAAAGAAATTGAACGGGTTATCCAAATTTTAGGTCGTAGAACCAAAAACAACCCCGTTTTAATTGGCGAACCTGGTGTTGGCAAAACTGCAATAGCTGAAGGTTTGTCTATTAGAATAGCTAATAATGACATCCCGGAAATTTTAATTGATAAAAAAATTGTCATGCTTGACATTGGTTTACTGGTTGCCGGAACTAAATACCGTGGTGAATTTGAAGAGCGGCTTAAAAAAATAATGGATGAAATAAGACAGGCTGGCAATGTCATGCTGGTAATTGATGAGTTGCATACATTAATTGGGGCTGGAGCAGCTGAAGGTGCTATTGATGCGGCTAATATATTAAAGCCAGCCTTAGCCCGTGGTGAATTACAATGTATTGGCGCAACTACTATGGACGAATACCGTAAACATATTGAACGTGATGCGGCTCTAGAACGTAGATTCCAACCTGTAATTATTGATCCGCCTTCTGTTGATGAAACTATTGAAATCTTACGTGGTTTACGTCCAAAATATGAAGAACATCATAAATTAATTATTTCTGATGAGGCGCTAGAACAATCAGCTAAATTATCAGATCGCTATATATCCGACCGATTCCTACCCGATAAAGCCATTGACATAGTCGATGAAGCTTCATCAAGGGTTCGTTTAAGAGCTAGTTCCCTGCCACCAGAAGGCAAAGAAGTAGAAAAAGAATTGCGTTTGGTTCGTCGTGATAAAGAAATGTCGATCCGCAACCAGGAATTTGAAAAAGCCAATTCCTTAAGAGAACAAGAAACTAAATTATCCGAAAAAATTCGTGAAATACAAACTTCCTGGAAGGCTAAACAGGAAACCGAAAAACCGATTGTAACCCAAGAAGAAGTTGCTTATGTAGTAAGTTCCTGGACTGGTATACCTTTACTTAAATTAACTGAAGGTGAATCCGAAAAATTACTACATATGTCCGATGTACTCCATCAACGGGTTATTGGTCAAGACGAGGCAGTTGAAGCCGTTTGTAAGGCTATTAGGCGTGCTCGCGTGGGCTTAAAAAACCCAGCTCGGCCAATTGGCAGCTTTATTTTTTCAGGTCCAACCGGTGTCGGTAAAACCGAATTAGCTAAAGCTTTGGCTGGTTACTTCTTTGGTTCTGAAGACGCCTTGATTAGAATTGACATGTCTGAATTTATGGAACATCACACTACCTCTAAGTTAATTGGTTCACCACCAGGCTATGTTGGCTATCAAGAAGGTGGCCAACTAACTGAATCCATTCGCCGTAAACCTTATTCGGTAGTTTTATTTGATGAAATTGAAAAAGCCCATCCTGATGTATTTAATGTCCTTTTACAAATTCTTGATGATGGCCGATTATCGGATAGTAAAGGTCGTACGGTAGACTTTAAAAATACCATTATTATCATGACCTCTAATGTGGGCGCGCAATTTATCGATAAAACTTCACTGTCAATTGGCTTCCAACAACAGGTTACCGAAGCGCAGCATAGTGATCGCTATAAAAAAATCAAAGATTTAGTTATGGACTCAATGAAAAAGACATTTAGACCAGAATTTTTAAATCGGATTGATGAAATAATTGTCTTCCAACAATTAACGAAAGAAGAAATCAGACTCATTGTAGATATCATGTCTAGCGACTTGCAGGCTCGAATTAAAACTCAAGGCATGGAACTTACTATTGCCAATGAATGCAAAGACCTAATTGCTAAAGAAGGCTATAGTCCAACTTATGGAGCCAGACCATTGCGTCGAGCTATTCAAAAAATGCTAGAAGATACATTAGCCGAACAGGTTTTACAAGGCAAGTTTAAAGAAGGTGATGTCATTGAGACTAAGCTTGAAGGTGAAACCATCGTATTTGAAAAGGCGGCTAAGAAGTCTGGGGCAAAGTCTGATAATTCTAAAGAGCCTAAAGAAGGTAAAGAACCTAAAGAAGGTAAAGAAGGTAAAGAGCCCAAAGAAAGCAAACACGCCAAAACTGATGAAGGTCAAAGCGCTCAGGCTAAACTTTAACCTTGGCAAAGACTAATATTATTACATCTAAACTTATTTAATTCTCTGCATACAAAGAAAGAATGCTTTAACCTCGAAAAAACCCTAACATCATAACAACTAAACTTATTTAATTCCTTGATTTAATTTACCGAAAAGAGTAATTTAACTAATTTTCTATGAATCAACCCCCAAAAAATAATTATTTTCATAATGCTAAAATTAATAGCCAAATGCTTCATACAGGCTCATTTATTAACTTACGCGTGGATTCAATCCAATGGCCAGATAAAAGAAGTGCTAAATTTGAGGTTGTAGAACATAATGGTGGTGTTGTAATCATTTGTCGGCCTAATCAAGATGATATTATTCTAATCAAACAGTATCGTTATAGTATTGGCAAAGAATTAATTGAATTACCAGCTGGTAAAATTGACCTAGGCGAAGATCCACTTATTGCAGCTAAACGCGAACTAAAAGAAGAAACTGGCTATTTAGCTACAACTTGGCAAGAAATATCCCGAATGTATTCAGCTCCAGGATTTTGTAATGAATTGCTTTATTTATATAAAGCCAGTAATGTCACCTTATCTGAACCAGATCCTGATGAACACGAAGAAATTGAAGTTATGCAAATAAGTCTTAAACAGGCCTATCAATTAATTCTCAACGGACTGATTCAAGATGCAAAAACAATTGCTGGAATTAGTCTTTTAATTAATGAATTGTAAAAATGCCATTAATAAATACATTGGTAATATAGTTTTAGTTTAAAATAAATATTTAAGTTAAGGAAATTTATAATATTGAGGTATTAATTATGCCAGATAATAATGACAAAGAACAAAAATCAGGTTTAATACCATATCCAATCTTAACTATGCTGTTAATTGGTACAATTAGCGGTTTAATCGTAGGCTTAAGCTTTATTCTAGTTCCGGTCATGCCTTTACCTCAAGCCACTGTTCCAGTTTTCGGCTTTAATCAGGGATTTATCTGGGGTTTTGTCGTTGGATCCGTAACTGGTTTAGTTATCGGCTGGCTTACCGATGATAAGCATTTTAAAAAACCCGAATAAATAAATAATAAATTAATCAGTCACATTAGCTAAATCAGCTAATGATTTTAATTGGTCAATATCTAAACAAATTTTACCTAATTTACCAGATTCAAAATCACTTAAAAATGTTTTTGCAGCACGATTAAGGTCATAAACACCACCGGTTTTAAGATAATTAAATTTTTTTGCTACTGATTCAAGGCTAATATCATTATTTGCGCCAAGGTAATTAGTTAGCGATTCGTTATAAAAAGTACTGGTAAAATCTATAGCGCTAGTAGCAAGCTCTAACTCATCAATATTATAGGCATTTATCAAACGTACTAAACCAAGTTTAGTTGTTTTACTGGGATCAAATTTAAAATGTTTTAAAACACCTGGCGTGTCCAGCAATTCAATGTCGGGGTTAATTCTTACCCATTGGGGCGCTCGGGTAATACCTGGCCGGTTGGCAACTTTGGCTTTATTTTGACCAATAAGCCAGTTTATCAAACTAGATTTACCAACATTAGGAATACCCACAACTAAAAGTTTTAAGCTACCATGTTTGTAGCCCTTGGCTAAAGATCGTTGCTTTAAGCTAGCGCCTAAATCATTAAGGGCGGTTAAAATTTTCTGTCTTTGCTTAGTTGATTTGGTGGTGAGAAAATAACTAATCTCTTGTTTGTTAATTAATAATCTAGCCTTATCTAAATCAGCTAAATCCGCTTTAGCGTATATAACTATTTTTAATTTGTGTTTAAAATCAATCTGTATACTTGGATGGCGGCTGGTTATAGGCAGCCGGCTATCAGCCACTTCAATAACTATATCAATAGCTTTAAGCAGATCTTTAGATAGGTTGAGTAAACTCAATTTATACTTATTTAAGAGACTGAAACTGGAGTTTGCGTATTTTTAGCTTCGGGGGTTGATTTTGTTTTAGGCGTAACTTTTTCTTTAATACGGGTAGCCTTGCCAGTGCGTGCACGCAAGTAATAAAGTTTGGAACGCTTAACATCACCACGTCGTTGAATCGTAATTTTTTCCACTCGCGGAGAATGAATTAAAAATACCCGTTCAATCCCAACACCTTGAAAAACACGCCTAACCGTTATGGTTTTTCCAATAGTGGCGCCTCTGATTTTAATTATAACGCCTTCGTAACCTTGAGTTCGTTCTTTACCACCTTCGCGGATTTTAACAAAAACTTTAACCGAATCACCAACACGAAAATCAGGCAAATTGGTTTTTAAGAATGGGGCTTCAATTGCCGCAATGAGAGAATTCATAAGAGCAAATCCTAATCGACATATACACAATGACAATAATAACATATCAATTGCTTATTATGCTTAAGTTTTTAAAAAAAAGTAAAGTTTCTCAAATATTGATTGAACGGCAGTTGATCGTAAACTTTTGTTAAGTATTTTAAGTCTGGCAAAAAAATAAAAACTAATTTTCTTATTGCATATTTAATATTTCAAGGTTGAATTTTGAGTGTTCTTATTGCGTATTTAATATTTCAAGGTTGAATTTTGAAATTTGCAATTTATGTAATTCAGCAATAAAGTCTTCAATTGATTGAAATTGGCGATAAACTGAGGCAAAACGAACATAGGCTACTTGATTTAATAATTTCAATTTATTTAAAGCCAAGTCACCTAAATCCTGAGAAGTTATTTCTTTATTACCTAACTGAATTATTTCATTTTCAATACTATCCACTAATTCATCAATTTGAGCAGCCGTTACTGTTGTCTTAGTGATTGCCCTGGTTAAGCCAGCCTGAAGTTTATCTCGCGAATAGGGCTCACGACTGCCTGAACGTTTAACGATTAAGAACTGACTACCTTGATTCCGTTCATAGGTAGTAAAGCGCTTGTCACAATTTTCACATTTACGCCTACGTCGAATTGATTTATCCGACGTCAATCTAGATTCAAGAACTTTACTTTCTTTATAATCACAAAATGGACAATACATAAAATTTCTAATAAAATCCAAAATAATATTAATAACTTTAACTTATTTTGAAAATTTATAAATTAAATTAGGCATAATTTAATTTATTACCAACAAAATTTTAATTAAATTTAATCCTGCCCTGCTTTGGTTTAACTATTTTTATTTAAATCTTGCTCAAATTTATATTGATCTTTTTCGCCAGGATCATCAGCTACTTTAGCGGCCTTGAATGATGTATTTATATTAGTGTAAATAACCTTAGAATCAATGTTTAGATCCAAATCTGTGTCTAAATTAGTATCCGAATCCAGCGTACTATTTGACTCAGTCCATTGTAACGACCATAATTCAGCTTGTTCTAGGACTGTTTTAACGGCCTCGTCAGCCAGATCTGGTGGGTAATCGTATTTATCTAAAATTTCTTTGACTAAAAGCCTTAAACTGGCTCGAACGCTTTGTCTCTTATCCCAGTCTATTGACATATTTTGTTTTAATTTAACTAAAATCTCATGGGCAATAATTAATAATTGTTTATCGCCCAAAACTTCAACGGCACTGTTGTTTTGTGCTAGGGCATCATAAAAGGCAATTTCAGCTTCACTTAAATTAAGCTCATCGCCGCGTTGATATGATTTATTCATATCCTTAGCCAGTTCAATAAGTTTTTGCAAAATTTCGATTGTCGAAACAGCATTTAAATGATATTTAGAAATCGCCTCTTCAAGGCGTTTAGAAAATGCTTGCGATTCTATTTTATTGATTTTGCTACGCGATTTTATTTTGTCATTAATTAATTTTTTTAAAGCCTCAATGCCTAGATGTTTTTTTTCTATATGTTGTATTTCAGCTAAAAATTCATCCGATAAAATAGATATTTCAGGGCTGTTAATACCACAAGCTTTTAAGATATCTACAATATCCGTAGATATTACTGATCTACTAACAATCTGTTGGATGGCCAATTTCTTCTGGTTTTTACTTAAGTTATTATGATTATTGTCACTTGATTCTGTAGTTTTAATTAAAGCAACTTTGACTGCTTGAAAAAATCCGACTTCATCGCGAATTTTTAAAGCTTCGTCGCTGGCGCATACTAGTGCATAAGCTTTTGTCAATGCAAGAACCTTATCTTGGAATTCTCGATTGGCTTTCTTTTTTGCTTCAGGCGTATTTTCTTTATTGGCCAAGTCAATTTGTTTTTTTAAAATCCAATCCATAGCATTGGCTAATGTAATCAAGCGATCATGCGCACTACGCGTAAGTGATGATATATAATCGAAGCCGAAAAACATATCTTTAACTACTTCGTATGCTTTAAGCATTTCTTGGATAGCCAGCCTTTCATCTATTCCTACAAGTTTTTGGTCTTGCGGCGAATATTCATGTAAGGCGTCTTTGAGGTATTGGGCGATGCCGATATAATCAACGATTAAGCCGGCTGGCTTATCCTTAAATACTCTATTAACCCTTGCTATTGCTTGCATTAAATTATGACCTTTTAAAGGTTTGTCGATGTACATGGTATGCATTGACGGTGAATCAAAACCAGTTAACCACATATCACAGACAATAATTAGCTTTAATTCATCATCTGGGTCTTTAGCTCGAGCTGCGATGGTATTTTTTTGTGATTCTTTCCAAATATGTTCTTGCCATTCAATAGGGTCACTAGCTTGACCAGTCATGACAACTTTAATTTTGCCAGTCTTTTCAGAATTCGTATGCCAATCAGGTTTTAATCTGATTATTTCATTGTAAAGTGACACGCATATTTGGCGACTCATACATACTATCATTGCCTTACCGTCTAAGGCTTGAAGGCGATTCTCAAAGTGCTTTATTAGATCACTTGCAATCATCGAAATTCTTTCTTGTGATCCAACCAAAGCTTCTTGGATCTTAAAATTTTTTGATAATTCGATTTCCTCGTTTGTGTCATAGTTTGAAAGTTCTGCAATTGCTTTGTCAATATTGTTTTTTTCTTCTTCATCTAATTCCAGTTTAGCCAACCGGCTTTCATAATGAAGCGAAACTGTGGCACCATCAGCAACGGCTTTACTTATATCATAAATATCAATGTAATCACCAAATATCTGTTTGGTGTTTTTATCATTATTTTCTATTGGTGTTCCTGTAAAGCCTATAAATGCTGCATTTGGCAATGCGTCGCGCATGTATTTGGCAAAACCATAATCCATGACACCGGTTTTAGTGTTAATTTTAGCTTTAAACCCATACTGAGTTCTATGTGCTTCATCAGCAATAACAATAATATTTGACCGGTCAGATAAAATAGGAAATTTATTGGAATCATCACTTGCTGAAAATTTTTGAATCGTGGCAAATATAATACCACCAGAAGCTTGACTCAATAAAACGTTTTTTAAATCTTCACGGCTTGTAGTCTGTTTTGGTGTTTGCCTAATTAAACTGGTAAATTTGGCAAATGTATTAAACAATTGATAGTCTAAGTCGTTTCGGTCAGTTATAACTACAATGGTTGGATTCTTAAGGTTTTTATTAATAACTAATTGACCTACATAAAATGCCATAAGATAGCTTTTGCCAGACCCTTGTGTGTGCCAAACAACGCCAACTTTGCGGCTGCCATTTGGCTGGGTGGCTATAATTGTATTGTCGATAGCTTTTTTTACAGCATAATACTGATGATAGCCAGCTATTATTTTATAGACGCCTTGAGAATCTTCATTTTTATCATTTATAAAAGCTGTGAAATTATGCAAAACGTCTAAAAATACGCATTTGTTAAAGAACTCTTTAATAAGGGTTTCAAGTTCAAATATATTTTTTCGATTAGCATCAATAGCTTTATTATTATCAATAATTGTTCGCCAGGGCATAAAACGCTCAAAGTTTGCAGTCAAAGAACCAATTCTAGCTAAAATACCGTCAGAAATTACCAGAGCAACGTTAGTGTTAAACAAAGTTGGTATTTGCGATTTATAAGTTTGTAATTGATTGTAGGCTGATTCTATGTTAGTGTCTTCTGAACTTGGGTTTTTAAGTTCAATAACGCTAACTGGTAGGCCGTTGATAAATACGACAATATCTGGCTTGCGGCTGTAAACACCTTGGTTAACGGTAAATTGATTGACCGCGAACCATTCATTATTTTCAGGGTTGTCAAAATCGATAATTTTAATTTTGTGGGTTCTTCGATTACCTGTTTTATCATTTATTTCAAGGTCAATACCTTCCACCATATATTTATGAAGCCTTTGATTCTCTTCGACAAGTGTGGTTGACTCACTTTTGAGGACTTTATTAACCACGTTAGTTATACTGTCTTCATTTAATTCTGGGTTTAGTTTTTTGATGTTATTTTTTAATCGGTTCAATAAATAAACGTCTTTATAAGACTCACGCTCTGGTTTAGTGTCATCTGGCGATAACTGATGATAAATTTTATAGCCTAATTGTTCAAACCAGCTTAAAGCCTCTTCTTCAATATGGTTTTCGTTTATAAGGCTCATGCAGCTGCACCATGTTTAGACATTTAAGGGATAAATTACGAATGTATTTTATCCCATTTCGCTGTTTTATTCAACGATACTAGTTTTTTTTGAGCTGTCAAGATTGTTGCCAATTATAAGTTCCTGGATTAGGTAGGAATACCTGATCAACATCACCTGGTTACCTAGTTGCTGTTATTAACCAAAATTGGGTTAATCGGTGCAATAACC
>JAKAZS010000106.1 GCA_021815785.1 bacterium | reverse complement strand
GCCTAAAGCAATAGCCTCATTACCAGTTATAAAAGGTAGCATTGATTTTTTGAGCTCAGCACTTATATTCCATTGTGACATAATTGGCTTGGTCTGTGATTTAGCATAGGTATAGCCATCATTTAACAGACTAATATTTAAGTCAACAATTTTTTGGTCTTTATGGGCAAAGGTGTCCATTAATACCGCTTTGGCTTCTTCAACACCTAAACTGCATAAATACATAACTGCACCAAGGGCTATGGTGTTTTGCATAATAGGTTGCAATGGACCATATTTAGCGACTGTTTCTTTGGTGATTTGTGCAATCGGCAGGCCCAAGGAAAAAACCGATTTTTTGTGTAAGGCTGAATCATGTTTAAGTTTATCGCTATTAAAAATTACCACGCCGCCATCATTTACTTCCAAGCTATGACGTTCTAAAGAATCTTGATTAAGCGCAATTAATACATTTAAATTATCGCCATGGTTATAAACCTTTTCATTGCCTATTCTGACTTTAAGCCAGATATGTCCGCCACGAATAATGGACTGATAACTATTGTAAGCATAAACATGCAAACCCATCCTACCAGAAGATCGTGCCAGGGTATCGCCTGACTTATCCAAACCATCTCCAGCTGCTCCAGCTATTCCAACCGTAATCTCTTGCATTTAACTTATACTCCTAAAAAAATTTAAATTAAAATTTAATCTACAATATTGATTTATACTAAATCTTTTTTATGAATTTTTTGTAAATCATAGTAATTTATAAATATTTATTCTTAAAACTAAAAATATCGAATTAATTAAAAATCATTTATGCTTATTTAAGAGCCTTAAAAGTTCAAGCTATAAATATAATTTTAAATAATTTATCACCAATAACTACTTGTCAATTTTAAGCTATATATATAGATTTGAACAATATCAAACTTAATTAAAGTAAACAAACAGTATACATTGGCTAATTTCTTTAAGTTAAACCGAATAACATATAAAAAAATGTTGAAGATTCTAGGCATAAGCCGGCAAAGTATTTAAAGCAATAGGCTTAGTTTAGCTGACTTGCTTATATTCATTGGATTAAATATAGTTATTAAATACTCAAAACTCAACTAGTTAACTTTCATTTAATTTTATTAAGGCATAATTACAAAGTAATATGCATAAGTTGTGAGTGCAACAACACCAAAGAAAATAATAAAGGCATAAAATTGTGCCCGACCGTTTTGGAAATAACGCATAATTTCACCTAGTCCAAGCGCTATAAGGCCGGATAAATTGACCATACTGTCAACAATTAGGACGTCAACAGTTTCCCAAAGTTTTTTATAAACCGGTAAAATAAATTTTTGCAATATGGTTAAATACAACTCATCAAAATACCATTTGTTTAAAGAAAATTTATAGGCAATCTGGACTAAAGTATTTTTACTTTCAACGATAGCTGTATTAAAGCTTAAGGATTTTGCCTTGTAAATCATAAAGGCTAAAACAAAACCCAGTATAGCAGCTATGGTTGAATAAGCCATAACGCTTAAGTTAGGCTCTTCAAAAATTGGCGTTGAGCCAAAGTGAATAAAGCTTGGGAAAAAACTTGTATCAGCTCGTCCTTGGATCAAAGCTGGTAAATTGACCCCTAAATAGCCAGAAAATATTGAAGGTATTGCCAAAGCCATAAGTGGTCCAGTCATTGACAATGGTGATTCATGCGGATGACCATGGCCACGGAATTCACCAACAAAAGTTAAGAAAAACAGTCTAAACATATAAAAGCTAGTCATAGCTGCGGTCACAATCATTAGTATGCCTAAGGGTAAGTTATGTTCGATTGATGCACTAATGATTTCGTCTTTAGAGAAAAATCCACTTAATCCTGGACAGCCAGAAATTGAAAGGGTGCCAATTAAAAAACAAATTGCCGTAATAGGCATGGATTTAAACAAACCACCCATTTTACGAATGTCCTGTTCGCCATGTAATCCATGAATAACCGCACCAGAACATAAGAAGAGCATAGCTTTAAAAAAAGCATGGTTAAATAAGTGAAATAAGCCACCGCTAAATGCACCACAACCAAGACCTACAAACATATAGCCTAATTGAGACACTGTTGACCAGGCTAAAACGCGTTTAATATCAAATTGACTTAACGCTATCGTTGCTGCCATAAATGCTGTAAAACCACCAACCCAAGCGATAACCGTTAAGCCAAGGCTATGTAGCGAGCCATCTGGAGTCAGCCATAAGGGGTAGGCTCTAGCAACTAAATATATACCGGCAGCCACCATGGTAGCAGCATGGATTAAAGCGGATATTGGAGTTGGTCCTTCCATTGCGTCCGGCAACCAGACATGAAGTGGAGCTTGGGCTGATTTGGCCATAGGTCCTAAAAAGATTAACAAGGCAATAACGGATAGCATTGGAGCCGTCAACATATGGGCATTATAAGCCTGGATAATAATTGAACCCAAATCTCGGCCAGAGTTAGAAACATATGCTAAGATAGGAGATTCGCACCATAGTGTGCGTGTAATACTTAAAAACATAATAATTCCAAGCAAAAAGCCAAAATCGCCAATACGATTTACGATAAAGGCTTTTAAACAGGCCTGCGCAGCTGATTCTTTTTGCCACCAGAAGCCTATGAGGAAATAACTACAAACGCCAACAAGTTCCCAGAAAAAATAAGTTTCGAATAAATTAGTTGACACAACCAGTCCGAGCATTGATGCCGTAAATAAAGATAAATAAGCATAAAATTTGCTATAGCCAGGGTCATCCTTCATATAACCATGAGTGTAAATCTGTACCACAAGGCTAATGGCCGTAACGACAACTAACATCATGGCTGCTAAATTATCGACTAGATAACCCATGCACAGACGCAAATTCGTAGCTGTAAACCAGTCATAATTGACCTGCCAAGGGCCAAGATCGCTATGTTGAGCCAGGCTAAGCATAATTAACAGCGCATGAATAAAGCCATAGCCAACAGCACCAATTGAAATCATCATTGATAATGGTTTGCTTTTATGTAAACCTAAAATTATCAAAAACCCAACCAGAAAAGGTACAGCCACCAATAACCAAGCTGACTCAATTAAATGTTTTGCATCATTTATAGATATACTCACGTAACTTGAAACCTCACTAACTCTTGATTACCGAATCATTACATTGCAATGTTTAACTTTTAGTAATTTTTACTTCTTATGATTTTAACTAAAATACAATATACATTGATATACTTTTTAAAGCAAAGAATTTAAACATAAGTTTAAGCAAACTAAATTTAATTAATTAATCAATAGTTGCCAATAACAGGAGAAATAAAGTGAATACCCCTTTACTGCCTCATATACTTACAACCTTATTTGTAATCCCCCTTTTAGCGGCAATTTTTATTGCTATTATGCCGGCTAAATTAGCTAGATATATTAGCCTATCTTCCTTTGTCGCCATGCTTGGGGTTTCACTCGTCATGGCATTAGGGTTTAATTATAATTTAGCTGGCATGCAGTTTAGTGAGGTCTATAACTGGATAACCATGCCTTTTCAGGTTCAGTATCATGTTGGTGTAGATGGCATTAGTTTATGTCTTGTTATTTTAAGTACATTCATATTTTTATTTTCGGCCTTGGCTAGTTATTCTATCGGTGATAATCGGCCTAAATTTTATTATGCTAATTTAATGCTTTTATCTTTTTCGGTTATTGGCGTATTCATATCTTTGGATTTGTTACAGTTTTTTGTCATGTATGAATTTGAATTAGTACCTATGTATTTTTTAATTGCTATTTGGGGCGGTCCAGGTCGCAGTTATGCAGCTATGAAGTTTTTAATTTATACATTTACCGGCGGTGTGTTTATGCTGACCGGTTTAATATATATGTATACGCAACTTGGTGTTGACAATGCCTCGTCACAAACTTTTGACATGATTCGTTTGGCGCAAATCTGTCCGCTTATGCCTCAGGCTTTTCAAACTATGGCCTGTTTAGGCTTTCTAATGGCTTTTTTAATAAAATTACCATCTTTCCCGTTTCATACCTGGCTGCCTGATGCCCACGTTGAAGCGCCAACCCCAATATCTATGATTTTAGCTGGTCTATTACTAAAAATGGGATCTTATGGGTTGGTTAGAATTTGTTTAGGTTTTTTTCCTTATTTCTTTTTACACTATGGACCAGTATTAATGCTTATTGGTGCTTTTAACATTGTCTGGGCGGCTATTGCCTGTATGGTTCAGACTGATATGAAGCGGATTATAGCCTTTTCCAGTGTTTCCCATATGGGTTTTGTTACTTTAGGAATTAGTGCCGTTTCGGCAGCTGCCTTAAGTGGAGCTATATTCCAGATGATTAGTCATGGCGTTATTTCAGCCTTATTATTCTTCCTCGTCGGAGTTGTCTATGAACGGACTCATACTCGCGACATTCATGAAATTGGTGGTGGTTTAACAAAGTTGGCACCAGTTTTATTTTATTTTTGGATGTTTGCCTGTATGGCTAATTTGGGTCTACCAGGTTTAAGTGGTTTTGTGGCTGAAACAGCAGTAATTTATGGCTCGTTTACAGGTTTTATGGCTACAATTGGTAAACATGCTCATATGTGTCAATGGTCTGTATATCTTGCTGCTACAGGTATGATTTTAACTGCTGGATATATGCTTTGGCTCCTTAAACGTTTGTTTTATGGAGATACCAAGGAAAAATGGATTAATCATTTTGCCGCTATAAGACCACTTGAACAATTTATTGCTTATGGCTTGGCCATAATGGTTTTAGCTTTAGGTATTTATCCCATGCTGGTAACTAAAGAATATGTTGTTACTTCAGATGCCATGAATTTATCGATAGTGCAAAGAGCTACGATTGGTTGTCTTGACAATAATCATAAAATTGAAATAAGCAAAATTAATTTATCTCCTAAATTAAATTCAGCAAATTAACTTTGCTAAAAACTAATACCCAAAAGCTACAATTTTTCTTTAATTGATATAAATTAAAATCTACTTTCAGCTAATTTATTTATGAAATAAGCACACTAACCGGCTCAAAATTAAGTAAATTAAATCTAAATTAATTCAAAAATTTATTTATGAAAATAACAAAATTAAGGTTACTGCAATTAATTTTGTTGATAATTATTAATCAATATCCATATGTTCAGTCTAAGCCAGTAGCGGATAAAAACTGTACGGGCTATTTACAGCCCTTATTGGATACTGACAAGGGTAAACCAGCGAATAATCAAATTAATCCGCAAATGGCCAGTAAACTTTTACAAGGTGCTATTGCCTTAACGGCATCAATTAAATATGAAACCAGGCTAAAACCCGTACCTACTAATTTACGAACGGGAATGCATTTTGATGAAAAGAATTTACCTAAGCCAAATCAATCATTAGAATGGTTTGCTTTGCCTAAATGGCTTGGTGGAACCTGGTATCGTAAAAATGAACGTATTATTGCTAAAGATAATATGTATACTTTAAACCCAGAGTTTTTATCCGAAATTTACATGGTTAATGGCTCACAATTAGATAGATGCGGCAATATCTGGGGTTATCGAAGCCTCCCTTCAATTACTAGTATTAATAGCCGTGATTATATCGTCCAAAATATGTTGACCTATTTTAAGATCTTAATTTGCAATAATAACGAACTTGTTGTTAAATCCCGATCTGTTCAAATATATGTTAATAAATTAACCAATTTAATTGATCGGGTTAAGCAAAATGAATCCGTTACCGTAACTAAGTTTTTAGTCAAAAACCAGATTCAAAGTTATTCTAAGGTTCAATGGTATAACGAATTAGGCTATAATATTGCCAATGATCAAAGAACGTACACTGCTACTAAAATTAAAAACTTTGCCATAGATAATGAATTGGAAAATGGCGAAAGTGCTGTTGACAACTTTAAGGCTTATTTAACTAGAATGGGTTTAACTAAGTTAATTCCTAATTCTTATAAAGTCTTTTTTCATTAATAATGATTGGGCAAATTTAACAACTTAATTCCAGTTCAAGCCAAACATCTTAATTTTTATAACGAAAGCAAGATAAAGACAAAAAAGCAAGCTTTTTTACGCAATTTTATTTTATAATTCCTTGGTTAAAATAGATTTAATCATAAATACTTATGCAAGTTAAAGAAGAAATTGCTATTATTGGAGCCGGTATTGCAGGGCTTAGTGCTGCTTATGAGTTGGATAAACTAATCCAAGCTGCTAATTTGCCTTATAAAATTTGTCTTTATGAGAGCAAGGCTGAAATTGGCGGCAATATAAAAACCACTTATCTTGAAGATACTCTGGTTGAATTAGGCCCAGAAGCGTTTATTACACAAAATAATAAAATCTTAGACTTAATTGAAGAATTAGGACTAAGTTCTGATTTAATTTCGATGAACCCTAATCATAGACGAACTTTTATCTATCACCAGGGTAAGTTAAAACCCCTGCCCGATGGTTTCAGGCTGTTTGCGCCAACTAATTTTACGAGTTTTTACTCATCCAGTTTATTTTCCTTTAAAGCTAAGCTTCGGGTTTTAGCTGATTTGTTTTTGACACCAGTACCAGCTGAAATCGATCAAAGCGTGGCTGATTATGTAAAACGAAGATTTGGACAGGAAGTTTACGACAAAGTCGCCGAACCAATGATATCTTCTATTTATGGTGGTAATGTTAATAAATTAAGTGCTAATTTTGTCCTTAAATTATTCAGGCATCAGGAATTAAAACACGGTAGTGTCGTTCGCGGACTTTGGAAAACAGCTAAATCTGGGATTAAAGAATCTGGACCACGTTATGGTTTATTTATGACTTTAAAGTATGGCTTAAGCTCATTATGTAAAGCCCTGGTGAAAAATCTGCCTACTAATAGCATTCAATGCAATAAATCTGTAAACCAAATTACCCCTTGCCAAAATGGCTATACGATAGAATTTACTGACAATAGTAAAGTGGCTGTTGCAGGTATTATCTGTGCAACACCGGCTTATGCAACTAGTACTATGATTAAATCCTGGAATCCTCAACTAGCAAATAAGTTAAATCAAATAGAATATTCTAGTGTGATTATGATTAATTTAATTTTTGACAAATTATCTATAGGGCGCGATATTACTGGTTTTGGTTATGTGGTTCCTTCGCTTGAAGAAAAATTTCTTAAAGCCTGTAGTTTTAGTTCCTGTAAATTCCCTGATCGTACTGCTAGTGATAAAATTTGGCTAAGAGCTTTTATTTGTGGTGATATAGCTAAAGCTAATCTGCATAAATCAGAGCAAGATTTGTTAGCTCAGGCTCAAAATGAGTTAAGTGAAATTCTTGATTTAAAAGCTAATCCAATTTCCGGTAATGTAATTAAATATCCTGATTCTATGCCACAATACCAAGTTGGCCACTCTAAGCTTATTGAATCAATTAACAATGATTTGAATAATTATCCCAATATTAAACTATGTGGTAATGCTTATAATGGGGTAGGTATTCCTGATTGTGTCGCCAATGGGACACAATCTAGTCAGGAATTGATTAAGGTTCTTAATACCGCTAAGCTTAAATGCTAAATGTTTAGATATTACTAAAATAGTTTAGCTAAATCTTCTGGTTTGACGAATTAAAAGTTAGCTGTTATTTTAAACGATTAAATAATCTTAATTTTGTTTTAAAAACTGGAGTTTTAGCTGTGCTTAAAATTAACCTTGATAATAGAATTTTCTTGTGTTTCTTTGTTAATGGCAAAATAAAATTGATCCACTTTGGAACGGAAAAAAATTTAAAAAGCCGATCGGATTATTGACAACTTGCGTTTAAGTAATTACTAATTTGTTAGATCTTTTAATTCATCACTGCCCTGTGTGTCATATTATTAATATGAATGAAGAAAGTTTTAGAGTTAAACAACAATTGTTTTTGGCAAATTAAATTTAGGCCATTTGGCAAAGTA
>JAKAZS010000105.1 GCA_021815785.1 bacterium | reverse complement strand
CATCATGATTACCAATAAAACTAAAAATACATCGGTAAGTGGGGTTACATTAATATCGGTAAAAACCTCACCAGCTTTTCCACCTATAGCCATTTATTATTAAACCTCATGTTACTAGCTTTGCTGCCTATAGCCATTTATTATTATAACCATTATTACTAGCTTTGCTGCCTATAGCCATTTATTATTAAACCTCATGTTACTAGCTTTGCTGCCTATAGCCATTTATTATTATAACCATTATTACTAGCTTTGCTGTCTATAGCCATTTATTATTGTACACATAGTTACTAGCTACGCTAATTATAGCATTTATTTGACTACCTGATAAAAATTTTAACATATATCAAGGGGCATTATTCTCTTAATAGCTTGTTAATATTAACTTTATACTTGCATTTACCAGTTGAATACTTATAAAGTAGTATTATATATTCATTTCATTATTATTAATTCTTTATAGCGCTAAACAATCAGAATTTTATCAAAATTTAGTTACTAATTTTACTCTTTTGGTGTAAACAGTAGTTTTATTTTAATCAAAGAAAGGATACCTATGACACCTATTGCTAAATTTCGTGCTTTACCTAAAGTACTTTTGCATGAGCATTTGGATTGTTCACTACGCCCAAGAACAATGCTTGAGCTATGGGCGCAAACGGATTTCAACAATCCAAATTTTCCTTTTCCACTTGAAATTGTTGAACTTTGGCTTAGCGGCTTAAAACTTAATCAAGTCAAGGCTAGTCGCAAATACCAAAGTTATTTGGTTAAATTTGCCGGTCAAAGTCTAACTAATTATGTAAAGGCAATTGTTGACCATGTTTTGCCCCTTATGCAATCTGTTGACAACTTGTATCGAATTACGAAAGAACGCATCGAAGATGCCCGTAATGATGGTATCGTTGCCCTGGAGTTACGTTTCGCCCCTCAACTTCATACCATGCAAGGGCTAAGCCTTGACGAAGTTATGCAGGCAGTTATTCGTGCGGTTGATGAAACTTGCGATATACAGGTTAAGCTTATTGTTTGTGCTTTGCGCCATGAAAATGCCCAGGTCGCAACTAAACTTAGTGAGCTTTGTCTTAAATATGGTCAATATGTTAGCGGTTTTGATTTGGCAGCTGATGAAAGCCTTAACCCTGGTGTCCTTGAGTGGTGGCTTACCGAAGCGGTTAAGGTGAGAGATTTTGGTATTGGACTGACTATTCATCTTTGGGAAACCAATAATCCGACTGAAATTGATCTTGATCGCCTTAACTTAGGTAAAATTACTCGGTTGGGTCATGGTATTCGTGGTCAGTTGCAGGGACAACATGTTTTGGAAATTTGCCCAACTTCCAATGTTGTAACTGGCCAGGTTAAAAGTTTTAAACTTCACCCTATTCATGATCTTTACGTTAAAGGTCATTTGGTTACGGTAAATACCGATGGCACTTTGTTTACTAATACTAGTTTGTCTAAGGAATATCAAAAGCTTAGATATCACTTTAATTGGGATGAAGAAGACTTTCTTCAAGTTAATCGCAATGCTATTTCAGCTTCCTATTTTAGTACTGAAGTTAAAGATCAGTTGCTGAACCAGCTGTTAATTGCTTATCAGGATTTGACTGATTAACTCAATTTGTGTTTGCAAATATTTGCTGTTTGGTACCATATTATTTTTGCGCGGTCTGATGTTTTAGACTTTAGGGCATTGAGTTTTAGAGTCTTAATGGCATTGGGTCTAATCTGTTCTTGAAATTTAAATTGTAAGTGTAATTTAAGAATCCAAACTAATCTAAACGAAGGAGTTTCATTATGAGATCTCTGCTTTTGCGTGCAAAGAATTCTTTGCACAACGTCAATCCTTTGGCCAAATTTGATGGCTTGTCTGACAGTTCGGCTTTTACTTATAAGCGTGGTATGTTTGTTACGCTTTTGATTGTGGCTGCCACCTTTATTATCACTCAGGTCTTTATGCTGTTGCCTTATTTGCTAATGGCTGAAGCCAAGAATCATGGCTGGCTGTTGCATACTTTCCTGAATCAGGATATGTTGCATCATCCGCTGATTACAAGTTCGGTTGTCCAGGGGCTGTCCTATATTTGTGGCATGTCAGCTGCTGTTGCCTTTTTGTGGTCAATTTTGCGCAAGTCGGGTTTTGGACTGCGTAAGCTTAATCAGACTGCGATTCACTCAACCAAGGATTTCTTAAGCAACCTGACCCGTGCGATTGCTTATCTTGCCGTCGGTGATATTTTGGTTGCGGGACTGTATAAGGCGCTCAGTTATCTGCCCAGCCCTAATAGCCCAGCCGGTGATTTTGGTCAGACGTTACATAGTATTCCAGCATTTGCTGGCTTTGCTTTTATGACGGTTGTTTTGGCTCCTTTGTTTGAAGAGCTGGTATTTCGTGGCTTCTTCTTTAACATGTTTCAGTGTAGCCTGAATAACTCCAAGCTGTTGAAATTCCTGCGGCTTAACAGTTTGGCCACACCGATGGCTATTCTTCTGTGTGGTGCTGTTTTTGCTGGCTTCCACGGAACGCTTTCGGGCTTTCCGCCGCTGTTTATTCTTGGTTGTGTTTTGGCCTTTACCTATAATCAGACCAAGCATCTTAGTTGTAGTCGAATGATTCACTTTCTGAATAATTTGCTGGCAACTTTTGCTCTTTATGTTGCTGTTTTTCACTAAAGAGTAATTTTTTAAACGAGTTCTTGTTGTAATACAAGAACTCGTTTTTTTTTGAATTTAAATACTAAAAAATATAGTAGAATTAAGGCTTTAATTAATTTTGAATTTAAAATGGTATCGATATGGAACGATATTAGTTAATGATTGTTTTTTTTATTAATGAAAATATTTAAGTTGGGATTATTGGCATAAAGTTTGCCAAATTCAAATTTAGCCTTAACGGCATTAAGATAATTGCCATTGTTCCAGTTAGCTATAGCTAAATTATAATTAGCAATAGCCACACCGATATTGATTAAATTACTATCTTGTTTAAAACTTTGCGACTGAGCATTGGTTAGGTTTTCGAGTGAATTAGCCAATAGTTGTATACTTCGTTCAAAATCACTTACCGCTAAAGGATAGTTTTTATTGCTTAATTCAATTAAGCCCAGTTCATGATAACAATTGGCTATATTGTATTGATTAATCCAGTTATTTTTATTAGCGGCGGTATTGTCATTAATCTTTTGCCACAACGGAATGCATAAATCGACTAAGGTTTTATAACTAAGATCATTATACTTATTTTCGTAACTTAATGCTGCCATTTGACTAAAATTAAGTGCTATGTCAGGTATTGAGTTGGTTAAAGTAGAGGTTATACATCGATCTTTCCCTTGTTCGTAATCCGCATTGTGACATAAATTATGGATTTTAACATCTTGATAAAATTCTAAAGCTTGAGCAAGGGTCTGATTTAACTGACTAAAGTATTGTATTTTATTTAAATTATCAAGATTGGGCGTTTGTAATATATGCGCTAGCGAGTTGCCAACAATTGAATAGGCATCTAGTATTTCCCATTGATCATGTCTTATGCCTCCAGAATCAATATTTTTATATACTTTTGTACTTGTTAAACCGTATTTAATAGTATTAATATAATCTTTAAGGTTGAAATAACATTTAGTTAGTCTTAAATCTATTTCGGCGGCATCTTTACTTTGATCATAATGAATTATTTGGGCAGTTTTAATAGCACTTAAATATAAATTTTTGGCTTGTTCGAAATCATTATTTTTAAATAAAAAATCGGCTTGATCCTTGGATGTTTCAAAAAATTCAATACTGTCTTGACCTTGCATAATATTAGCGGCACCGTAATTAAAGTCCAATAGGTCTTTGTTGCGATAAATGTCATTTTTAATTATGGTTTTGGTATTAGAAATTAATTTAAAAGGTAATTCTCTTTTATTTTCAGCTATATTCATAAAACAATCACCGTAATATGAATAAATTATGCTAAATACTAATCCAATAAAGATAAGCGTTATGAGTATAATTGAACGAAAGGGATAACGTTTTGTAAAATTAACACAATTTCTTAAGAAACCATTAATTAGTAATTTCAATTTAATTAAATATTCGAAATTGCCTTTGGTTAAATCTTCAATTTCAATTAATTCATGGTTTAATTCAGCGATTGAGGCGTAACGCTTATTACGATCTTTAGCCATGGCTTTAAAAATAATTTTATCTAATTTGGCGATTACTTCACTTGATGCTTTGATATTGGCTAAATTTGCCGGCATTTCATTCATTTGCTTATACATGGTTTCGAGCATATTATTGCCGGATAGTGGTGCTTTTCCCGTTAAAGTTTCGTACATCACACAGCCAAATGAATAAATATCACTGCGATTATCAAGACTTTGACCGGTACATTGTTCAGGGGACATGTATAAAGGACTGCCAAATACTTCACCAGTTTGGGTGAGTTTTATTTGACTGTTATCATCTGTAGGTAAAATTTTAGCAATGCCAAAATCAACTAATTTCAAAGTTAAACTTTTATCTTTAGAATCATTAACCAACATAATATTACTAGGTTTAATATCGCGATGAATAATACCATTACTGTGAGCATGATCGAGCGCACTGCTTACTTGTTTGAAAATATCAATGGCTGTTTCAATAGGTAATTTATCAAATTCTTTAATTATTTGGGCTAATGATTCACCGTCAATAAAGTCCATGACCATGTATAGGGAACCATCAGTATCTTCGCCAATATCGTATATACTGATAATATTCGGGTGATTAAGGCGACTGGCCGCAGTCGCTTCTTGCTGAAAGCGGCGAACACTTTGCGGGTTATTAATAATATGACTATGCATAAGTTTTATGGCTACATATTTTTGGGTGATTTGATGCTGAGCTTTATAAACACAACTCATGCCACCAGCGCCAATAAATTCAATAATTTTATAACGATCCGCTAAAACGCTACCAATTTTAGCTTGGTAGCGGGTCGTTAATTCTTGATTATCAGAAATTTCATAATTATCTTCATTGATTAATTTGGACTTTGTTTTAGCCAACAAATCATTAGCTATTTTAGATTTAGCTTGATTTTCTTCATTGTTTGAAGTTGTAAAATTTTCGGTCATTAGATTAAAGTTTAAAATATTAAGGATGATTATCCTTTGAATATATTCCCAAAGTTAAGAACTAATTAAACTTAACTTTGTTTATTTATGCTTGTGATTAATTTTTTGATGTCGGTTCACAATATTTTGAATGGCTTTAATTTCTTTGGTTAATTCTACCTTATTACCATTAGCCTTATAAATTAAGGCTAATAAATAGTGAGCTTTAATTTTAATATTAGCATTGCTATTGTTAATCAGGGTTTTGCAGTCATTAATAGCCAGTTTATCCTGTTTAAGGTTATGATAGGCTTGCGCTCTGAGCAATTTAGCATCAAAAATTTGTTTATTTAAATTTAAGGCATTAGTACAGTCGTTCACAACATGTTTATAATCTTTGAGACTGTAATAAATCTGAGCTCGGTTAAAGTAGGCCATTGGCAGTTTGGGATTTAGCGTTATCAGCATATTGTAGTCAGCAATAGATTTTTGATAATTTTTTGTTAAAGCATATAATTTAGCTCGATTGCCATAAGGCGAAGGGTATTTTTTGTCAAGTGAAATTGCCTTAGTCGCATCGTTAATACCTAGCTGGTATTTTTTAAGGCCTTCTTGGGCAAGGCACCGATCGTTATAAGCAATTGCTGATTTGGGGTCCAGTTTAATAGCTTGATTAAGATCGAATAAGGCATTGTTATATTTTTTCTGGCCAAGATATATCATGGCTCTGTTGACAAGAATTTGAGTGTCATGCGTATTTAGTTTTAGCGCTTGATTGTAATCAGCTAAAGCTTGTTTGTTTTTGCCTGTAACTTGATAAATCAGGCCACGCTTAGCAAAGGCATCGGCATATTGAGGATTCTCTTCAATCGCTTGATTAAAAAAATCAATAGCTTCTTTAAATTTATTTTGTTTTAAGAAAGCATTTCCTAAGTCAAATGCATCAGTCGCTTTACTCGCTAAAACATTATTGTGTGCTAGTAAAATTAATAAGCAACTTAAAATTATATTGTTGATAAATTTCATAGAATTTAAATACTACATTCCGACAATACTATAACCACAGTCAACATGGAGAACTTCACCAGTAACTCCGGAAGCTAAATCACTTAAGAAATATAAAGCTGACTTGCCCACTTCATCTGCTTGAACATTACGTTTTAATGGTGTTCTTTGTTCTACATATTTAAGCATGTCTCTAAACCCAGATATACCCATAGCGGCTAAGGTTCTGACCGGACCAGCCGAAATTGCATTGACCCGGATATTATGACCGCCAAGATCGCTGGCTAAGTATCGTACAGATGCTTCTAATGCGGCTTTGGCTACACCCATAACATTATAATTAGGTATAACTTTTTCGGCTCCATAGTAAGATAAAGTTACAATACTGCCACCGTTATCTTTCATATAGGGTAAGGCATATTTACAGACACTAGTTAAAGTGTAGGCACTCACGTCTAGCGCTAAAGAAAATCCTTTTCTTGTGGTATCAACAAAACGCCCTTCTAAATCTTCTTTGTTGGCAAAAGCGACAGCATGGATAATGAAATCTATACTTGGCCAGGATTTGCCTAATTTGGTAAAAAAGGCATCAACTTGGTTATCGTCACTTAAATCACATTGTTCAATAAATTTACTGTTAATGCTTTCAGCTAAAGGGCGAACCCGTCGTTCCAGTGTAGGAGCTTGGTAGGAAAAAGCCAATTCTGCTCCAGCTAGATTGGCTAGCCTAGAGCAAGACCAGGCTAGGCTATGATCGTTGGCTACACCAAATACCACACCACGTTTGCCAGCTAATAGTTTGCCTAAATTTATCTCACTGCTATTTTCGACAGTTGATTCCATTATGTCTTCTCCTTTATTTTTTTAAGAAAGTACCAAGTTTTTCAATATATTTACTCGTATCGTTATAGCCGTTTATGGTTCCAACTAAATTGCCTTTGTCATTAAATACTAATGCGGTAGGAAAGCCAGATACACCATATTTTGTGGCCAATTCCTGCCCACTACTAGGGTCTTCAGCGTCAGCTTTAACGCAGATAAATTTGGTCTTGACATAATTGACAAAATTAGGATCTTCAAATACATCTTTGTCTAGTTTCTTGCACCAGCCACACCATGTAGTATAAACATCAACCAGCACGTATTTGTGCTCGCGTTTAGCATGTTCAAGACTTTCATTAAAGTTTTTGCTCCAAGTTAGATTATTGGCTTGGGCTATACAAGTATTGCTGGCATTGATTACAGCTATCGCAATTAATAGCAATATCGTAAAACTCAGGTTTTTCATTTTATATACCTTGTTAATTAAGTAATAATATTTCAAAATTATATATGAAAGCAGATAAATATTAGCTTACTTACTATGTTATTTAAACATTAAATATTATATAGAAAAATCACTGTGGCCAAGCCTGTTTATTCGCAAAGGTTTGCTTGTCATATTTGGTTTTCAGGTTTAAAATATCACCGGTTTTCTGGTAATAGGCTTTCGACGCAATGTTTGTGATTGCGCTAAATTCAAGGTCTTTGGGCATTAATTGTGGGTTTTGTAAAGTTTTTTCATAGAAATCTTTACCATTGGCAATTGTACAACATCTTGACTTTAAGAACCAGGATTTTACAAAGGGCTGGTTGGGAATATAGGCAAAACTACCAATACTCTTAGCAAAATCAAACCCGTCAAGTTTAAATAATTTTTGGGCTAACATATTTTCAAAACCGTAGATTTTTTCTATGGTTTCATTTTCTAAGTATTTGACCGCAGGCTCAATTACTTTATCATCGTTGCCAAGATAGTCGAAATCTAACAAATCAATAACTGCCCAAAATTCAAGATCGCTATATTTAACCGTTTTTTAGGTTGTGGAGTTTGGCGAG
>JAKAZS010000026.1 GCA_021815785.1 bacterium | reverse complement strand
CAACCTGCACAAGGCTATGTATTGTATATATTTTTGAAATAGGTGAATTATGTATTGTAGTTGCAATGGCTAAGCCTGGGGTTTTGAGTGTGTTAACAAATTGCCTTGGCTGAATTCCTTGGGTTTTGAGGGTGTTCACAACTTGGCTTGGCTGAATTCCTGGTGTTCTTAAATTGACAAAAATGAATTAGCTCTTAAGTGGCTATTTTTGTGTTTAACATATTGAGTTCAAGTAACTATAATTTGTCGATATGTATTTTGATCGTATCAATTATTTCAGATAGCTCTGGCTGCCCTGCGTAATACAACGCTGTTGTCTTTTTATATAATTCTTTTAACTTATTAAATTGCTCGGCGTCTTTTAGTGTAAAGGCTTCATTCTTAGCAATGCATATTTCGTCTTTATTTCGAAAGCGCTGCCGCTTGTAGCCCTCGTATTTTTCAGTTCCAATTAATTGAATTATTTCATTTCTATTTAGCAAGCAAAATATATCATAGTAATGCCTTAAAAATTTGCAGGTGTTTCATTTGAACTTTTGAGTAGTCTATACTTAGTTGATATTGTTTGTAGCTTTTCAACGAAGGTATATTCTGGATTGTAGCATAATATGTTTAAGGCAGAATTATCTAAAAAATCATTTTTTTTTATTTTTGGTCATGATTGATATACCGCAGCGTATTAATAACAATAAAAATTGACCTTTATCCAAAAATACAAAAAAGTAGCCAAGAATCTTTCTTCGAAATTAAAATAGTCAAAACCTTTTGAATAGCGATTTTTATGTTAATTTATAAAAATTGGTGTTTTTTTATTGTATAATTACCAAAGTTTTTGTAAAGGGCTAAATTAATATGTTAAAGATAATTAGTATAAACCGATGCCTTGTTTTAATTTTTCTGTTGTTCCAGTTCGTCTTTGTGATAAATAGTCCTGTTGTGGCGCAGAACTATAACATTAATGCTGTTAATCATCAGTTGGCCAATAATCATGAAGTGCTAGATAATTACAATGCAAACACTTATATATCAGGTGTTAATGAACATATTCAATCAATTCTGAACGAAGTAACGAATTCTAATTTTAATTTAAGTTCGATAATTTCCAGTATAAAAGCCAGCTCAATTACAAATTTTCATCCTTTAGAAATAAACATTGGTAATGTGCGCACTGATATTTATAGTAATTCTACTGTGACACCAGCAGAATCAATAGCCGTAAGTCAGGTACTAAATCACAATATGCAAAGTTTGATTTTAAACGATTTAGGTCAGGCTGTAGGCGGAACCCTTAATCTAACTGAATTTGGCCCGGTTAATAATTTATTGATACCACATAATGTTGACGGTCAGATTAATCAAGGAAATTTTACCGTAATTGAAAATTTGGTCAATTATGGCAATATTTATGTAAATTTGAACAATACAACTTCAAAACTTGAAACAATTACTGCTAACAATATTCTAGAAATGACTGGGTCGTCGATTCAAGGAACAGGCACTGCAGCGAATTCGATGGTTCATGATAATTTGCTACTCAAAGATCAAACTGATTTTATAAATTTTGGTACAGTTAGCAATTTTAGCGATATATCGATAAATTCAAACGGAAATATTGTTAATCAAACTGACGGTCAAATTAATTCTATAGCAGGCATTAATTTAAGTATCAGTTCATTCGGCTACCTTATTAACAATGGTTTAATAGATGGACAAAATATTAATATTGCTTTTAATGGCAATGGTCAAAACCTAAACCCTGTAATAATTGGTAATGGTGATTTTAATTCTATTTTGGGTTCTGTTAATATTATTACCTCAAATATTCCCAGTGGTATTACGGGTGGAAATACAGCTTCGGCTAGTATTTCTGATGGTTTTGGTGAGTTAAAAATTAATGGCGTCAATTTTAATGGTAAAAATTTAAATATTTCTGCGCCAAATGAAAAAGTAATTCTTGCGGCTAATTCAATATCGAGCATCATAAATGTAAATTCCGCAAGTCTAAGTGCTGAAGTTTTTAAAAACAGTTTAAACTTGGGTAAAATTGTCGAAACCAGTGACCCGACATTTTTTAACGTCAACGGTGATGTTAATATCTATGGTGGAATCAATTCACCTGGCGGCAATGTGGCTGTTGTGGCGGCTGGCAATATTAATGTAAGTGGTGGTAGTATTAATACCGGTCTAACCAGTAGTGGAACGGCTGGAAATGTAATACTCTTTTCTGGTGTTAATTTCAGCGTAACTCCAAGTCAAACCGGTCAAGTTAATAATGACACTAATTCTATATTAACAATTACTGGTCTTTCATCCAATGTTGGCCAAATTAATTTAAGTGGTTGTACTGGTATTTATACTAATATTACCAATCCAACTAATAACCCTCAACTAACTGGATCGGGCGGTTCGCTTACTATTGTGGGCTACATTGTAAATATTCCCAATACTTGTCCTATCATAACTGGCGGATATGCAAATGGAAATAATGGGTCAGTTTCAATTATAGCTGGTTATAATGGTGTTGGTCCGGCTATAACCATTGGTAATATAGATACAGCTGGCGGTTATGGTGGTGGCGGTAATATTTATATGGGTATATTCGTACCAACCATAACACAAAACTATAGTGGTCAAGTTATTATAGAAAATGGTACATACGCTCCCAATAGTGATACTTTTACAACAGCTAGTGCGCAGAGTGGTTCTATATATATTAATGGAAATAGTATAATTTCAGGTGGTGGTAATGTAACTATAATCTCTGGTACTCTTCTCGATGCTCCTAACCTGACTATTAATTCTTCTGGTCTAGGTGGTATTCCTAGTATCAATGGAAACGATGTAAACGGCCAAAACGCTGGTAATATTGTTTTGGAAGGTTTAAACGTTTCGGTTAACAGCCTTATAGCTTGCGGCGGCGGTGGAGCTGGCGGCGGCGGTGGTGGCGTAGCCAATTTTACTTCAGCTAATGGTGGAGTAGGTGGTAATGGCGGCAATGGCGGTTCAATAACTGTAAGTGCGCCCAATGGAAATTTTTACTGCCAATCTGTTATTGCTGCCTCTGGTGGTGGTGGCGGTGGCGGCGGTGGAGCTGGCGGCGGGATTATCGGCAATTCACCTCCACTTCCACCTGGTTATGGCGGAAATGGAGGTTTTGGTGGACAAGCCGGTTCGGTAAATATCAATGCTTCTCTGGGTGTATATTTGCAAGCCCCTATTGAATTGGGTGTTGGGGCAAATGGTGGTAATGGAGGTACAAGTACAAATTCTCTATATGGTGGTGGTGGCGGTGGTGGCGGTGCTAGCGGTGGCTTCATCGGTTTTGGCGGCGGTGGTGGAGCTGGTGGTTATGGATTTAAATACAGTGGAGCTGGCGGTGGAGGTGGTGCCAGTGCTAGTGGATTTGGTGGTGGTGGCGGTGGTGGTGGCAATGTCAACCAAACCAACGGTGGTGGATACGGAGGTGGTATCGATGAAGGTGGTTTAGGCGGTTACAATGGAGGCGATACATTAAAAGGAACACTAGGTTCAAATGGCGCTTTTGGCCTAGGTGGTAATGGTGGTAGTTACGGAATTCCTTTTGGTTATGGCGGTAGCTTTGTTAACAATATTATTGAAGGTGGCGGCGGCGGCAGCAGCGCTGGCTCAGGCGCTCAGTCGGGACAGAATGGAGCTAGTTTAAGTCTCACGCAAGGCCTTGGAGGTAGTATAAACATTCAAAGTACAAATATGGTTTTAAATGGCTCTGGAAGTGCTAATTTGGACCTGGAAAATTCTGACCCATTTCAATTGCTCCTTAATCCTAGTACATCTACATACGTTAAAGGTTATTTTGATGCCGTAAATTTAGTGGCATTAATCTGTAATTTTAAATCGTATGATGGTGCAGTTATGGCTACTTCTACATTTGATTTCAAAAGTAATACTTTGGGTCAGTCTGACCCTATCGTTATTGCTTCACCGTTTAACTCTAATATAAATATTAATGCCTATTTAGGTGGCTTTTTTAAAGCTTTAGACCCTGTTACAGTAATTGTGGCAAACTCTAATCCGTTTGTCTTGTCATCGCAGGGGTCTATTATAGTCCAAGGTGGCATATATGCTTATAATATTGCTCTGGCTACCGAAGAGAATAATGCTGTGATAAGTATCAATGGCGTTCTTGGTTTGGCCGGTTCTGAAATATTTTTAACCGCCAGCGGTAATAGTCAGATTAATACAAATAACGGCTCTATCTTAGCTGCGTCCTTACTATTATATGGTGGTAAAGATAGTGCTATTGGTACAAGTGCAGTTCCGCTTGCGATAAATACTAACTATTTAACAGTTAATACCCAAGGGTCGGTATATTTAGCTAATTCTTCGCCTGAATTAAATATATTAACTTCAAGTGTGGGTGGCACTTTTTCAGTTATTTCCAATGCAAACTTGGTGGCTGGGTCAAATATTAACGAAATAGGTTTTGTCACCGCCAACACTTTAGCTCTATACGCCAATGGTTCGATAGGAATAGGAACACCTAATGATCCATTTAATGTTAATGCAGCTATTTTAGGCAGTTCTGACTATAATAATAAGGCTAGTATTTATTTCAATGATAGTTATAGCGCAGGTGTTACATTACTTTCTAATAATGTCAATGAATATGGAACTGTTTCTATAACGGTTCCAAGTACGATTACTTTAACAGAGCCTTTAACGGGCGGGATAATTGCTTTGGCAACTACTAATAATAATGGATCGATTATTCTAGGCTCTACCTTGGGTTCTGGTTTTTCAAATATATTTCTTACTTCTACCGGTTCTGGAAGTGTATATCAGACTAATTCGAGTAGCGTAATTTTAGGCGAATATTTGACTTTAGCCAGTAGCAGTGGTAGTTTCCAGAATTTACAAATCGATGTTTCTTCTGCTTTACAGGTTTCTACCGGTGGTACAGGAAGTGCAACAATTTTTGATAACGCTACTAATGTAAGTATTAATGGCGCGTTAACAGGTGGAAGTTTTACTCTATATGCCACTGGTAGTATTTATGCGCCCGAATCGATATATACCGGTGCTGGAAGCAATGCTATTGGCGGAAATATAATATTGGCTGACTATTATGGTACGTTAAATATTGGTTTGAATCAAGGTGGCCACAGCACTATTGAAGCTAATAACGGATCGGTTATAATAACTAATTTTAATACTGGTACCGGTAAAATTAACATTAATTCTGGAACAATTATTTTAGGCAGTTCGACTAATGATGCTTTGGGTAATGTGGCTATTAGCATAGGTTCTCCTATAGCATCTAATACGGCTTTTAGTGATGCAAATTTGTCTATAATGCGCAATGGCGCTGGCAATGTTTATTTTGGTAATAATGGAATAGCCACCAATTCCCCTGTCAATACATTGTACGCCAATGATCGAAACATTATTTTCGATACCAATGTCTTACCTAGCAGTGCGATTACCTTGGGTGGTAATGTCAATATTACGGCTGACCCACCAAGCGTTGGTTCTACTAATCAAATAACGACATTTGCAAATAATTCTAGTAATAATTATTTGTCGGTCTTCGGTAATATAGGTCAAAGCAATCTAGATTCCTGGAATTATTCGATTAACATTTTCGACAACATTCAAGCTGGGGTAAACTTTGTCAACGATAACGACAAAATGTTTGAATCAGGAAACTTCTTCCAGCCGATCAGTTGCCAGATTTTTAGGAATCAAAAGTATTTGACTCCTAATGCAGTTTTAATCAATGCTGATTCTGATTATTCGTATAAGGTTAATAACGCCTTCGAGTTAAATTTTAAAAAAGGTACTGTGGCATTATTGATAAATAACGGCACAGCGCTTAGTTTGTACAATTTGACCGACAAGCATTCGAACTCGCTTGTCCTAGAAACTGCAGGGAAATCGTTCAATATATTACCTGGTTGCCATATAACCTTGACTCAAAACGTAAGTAATTTTGCTTGTGTTAACCAACTACCCGGACTTGGTTACCGTAGTCTAAAAGTAGTTAAGCTTAAAAATATTACTTTATTCACCGCTCAGTTTTCGATTATCGGGCTTATAAACGAATTTAAAACGTTGAAACTAAATCGCAAACTTTTAAGCTCTATTCTCAAAACATACGCCGTATTAACTGTTTCGCAAAATAATCACGAGCCATTTGGGCAGTATAAAAAAAATATCTGTCGCAATTGTAGTTGAATATTTATACTAAAGCTTTTTTTGACCCATCCTAGATTACCCACCAAACAATTGCTTGCGTCTATACGTCATTTACTTTCACGTTTAATAATTTATCATTGTTGCAAAGTTCGTTTTGGTTGTATTGCGTGGTTCGTAACCAAGATTTGCAGAATTTCTGGTTAGTTTAATTGAGCTTGGTTTAAATACCACGTAGTCGCTAATAATGTCAAGTCTATAGCTACTTCAAACCAAAACTTTCTTAGACTAAAGATAAATTTTACATTTTTTCTATTTATTTTAAATCTTGCTACCAATTAACTTTTTAACTTAAATTTGCTATAGCAAATCTAAGTTAATGCATCAACAAGTTTATCAAGCCCAGCCACCCGTGATCCTTTAATTAAAACAATAGTATCATCATCACAAACAGACCTAAGATATTCCCGTACATTTTCCCAATTAGCTAAATTTTCTCGGTAAATATGTTTCGAAGAAATAGTATCACTAATATATTTAGCTAGAGCACCAACAGTTAAAACATGGGTAATTGAGCTTTCATTAAGGAAACAACCTACTTCCTCGTGTAAGGCCTTAGCCTCATCACCTAATTCAGCCATTTGACCTAATACCACAATTTTTTTAGATTGGTTGTAAACATTTTTATCAAGCAAGGATGAAATAGCAGCTTTAACTGAATCGGGATTAGCATTATAACTTTCATCAATAATAATAGTCCCTGCCTTATTAATGATTTTATTGCCACGACCTGATAGCGGTGAATATAATTTTAAATATTGCTGAATTAATGTACGGTCAATACCCAAATCTAAAAGAACTTGAATAACGCACCATGCATCTTGAAGAACAGCCTGCCCAAAACTTTGCATTTCATATTCAATATTATCAACTAAAAATTTAGTATACTTAGCATTACTTTCAATGACATTAACTGAATTATCGGCAAATACTTTAAGCGGTTTATGATAAACTTCAGTGGCATATTCGGTCAAGGTGGGATTATGAGATCCAATTACGGCAAGCCTAGCAATCGAGCTTTGATTCATTATCTCTAACAATTCACATTTAGCCTTTATTATATTTTCCTTACTACCTAACAATTCAATATGCGCAATACCAGCGTTGGTAATAATACCATATTGTGGCGTAACGGTTTTGGCCAGGTATTCAATTTGCTTTAAACCACGCATCGCAAGCTCAACAACTAAATATTTACAGTTAGAATCCATATTAAAAATGGTTTTAGGTACACCGTATTCATTATTTTCATTATTAGCCGATTTGTGCGTATCAGCTGAAATATTTACTAACAGCTGCGAGCAGATTTCTTTAGTTGTAGTCTTACCACTAGAACCAGTTATGGCAATAACCACTGGACGGACTTGATTAAGCCAATGTCGAGCCAGTCTATGATAGGCATCAAGCGTATTTTTAACCAGTAGACAATTAATAGTATTATCTTTAAAATATTGGGGATTATCAATTATAATACCAGTACAGCCTTGCTCAATTACGTGAGGTATAAATTCATGGCCATCAAAACTACTACCGCTTAAGGCAATAAACCATTGATCTTTATTTAACTTACGTGAATCAGTACCAAATTTAATATTAGTCAAATGCGGATCGACAATATGACTATTTTCTGGCTCTAAAACCTTTATAATATCATTTAAATTAAAATTTGCCTTTACCATATTAACAAGAAACCAATACTTATTTTGAAAGTTTATTAACTGTAGCGACCTAATCCCAGCGATATTTTTTTATTTAATACGCTCCAATACTTATTTTGAAAGTTTATTAGCAGTTGTGACCCTTAAACTTGATTGATTAATTTTAGGCTTTACTTTCACGCCAAATGAAACATTTTCTAATTCTTTAAAGAAATTAGCTCCACTTATATGACATTTAGATAAAATGGGATAAATTTCTTCGCCCGTTAAAATGTTTTCCACCATTAACCGCTTAGCCTGAGCCAAGGCAATTAACATAGGCTTAGAAATAACCCCAGCACTTAATAAAATTTCGCCAAAAGAAACACTAGGATCAGTATTGCCACTCTTTAACTTATTTTCAAGCATCACACTAATTATACCGCTCTTGCTCATGATATCTTTGAGACTATTAGCCAATTCAATATCTTTTTGAAATTCCAAACGTTTTAAAATCAAGTCATTAACAGGCTGACCTTTTGTATGAGATTCTTTTAAAATACTAATTGCCGTAGAATCAGAGAACTTACCATCATTGACATATTTTTGTAGTTTTAAACAGTCACTTAAAAGTTCATTGGTAATGAGGTTACATTCGATAAGGATCTGACCAATTGGTTTTTTTTGCACAAGTCCAATCTCAACAGCTGATATTTTATCAGTCTCAGAAATAATTCCGGCATGCGATAACAAATCACCTAACCTTAATTTCTGAGTGTATTTAATTACTTCGCTTGACGAAGTAAGACAGGCCTCAATCACTTGTTGCTTCGAAAATGATAGTTTTAAGGCATCAATAGCTTCTTGTTTTGTAATTTTTCCGTCACGGATTAAGACTTGAGCCGTTAACACCGAAGTTAATAATGATGGAGTTAACGTTCTATTCATAACTAAAACTCGACCAATAGGCAATTTGTTTTTTTGACTGGTAATCTTAGCCTCGTCCAAAACAGCCTTAGTCAAAATGCCCGACAAAATAATCAAATCGTCAAATTCACTAATATTAGAATTTTCAATTTTAGGTGCTCGCCAGCCCAATTTAGCAAAAGCACTAGCTAAAGGCATATTACCTTTAATGGCAACATTAATTACGCGAATGCCAAATTCCGCAGAAATAACCTTAGCCTTAATCATACCTTGTACTTGCAAAGCAATATCGACAGTGTTTTCATCTAATTGGCCTAAGCTTAATAAAACCCGTCCAATTGGAGTACCAGAGCTTTTGGAAATTTCCAAAGCTTCAGCCAACAAATCAGCTTTAATAATGTTGGCAGCTACTAATAACTCACCAATTTTTTTTGGCGCTAGACGTTTTTGCGATTCCATTTATGCTAAATAAAATAATCAATAGTAATTAATCTCGACATACTTATTATTCCCTTAACTTATAATTTTTAAGCAAAATTTTAAGCAAAAAAATTCATTTTAATCAAATTAAAAGGGGAATATCATATATAACATCCCCCTTAAAAATTTTTAATATTTTAATTTCGTTTTAATAATCATCATCATAGGGTACGACAAAACCTCTTCCTTGGAAAAGCATGTCATGACTTCCGGTATGTGGGCTGGGATAGCCGACAAAACCATGATGAATACCATAAACCAAACCATGTGTAGCCCCAGAAACCATTCCACCGGCAGCGCCAACAGGTCCACCAACTAATCCACCCGCTACCATTTCATAAATTCCATCTTCGTTACCAAGATTTCGTGCCACCATTTTAGTTCCACCGATGGAATTTTTAACAGCACCTTGGAAAGCTGCTGTAGGTACATCCCACATTGTCGTTACTAACATACTCACTAAACGACAAGGAAAATATTCGATTTCATAACAAACTCGAGCTGAGCTTGGTCGCTCTGGTAATGCTTGGGATAACATATTTCCGGATGATACTAAACATATCAACATCAGACTAAAGATAAATTTTACATTTTTCATATTTATTTTAAATCCTTCTAGCAATTAACTTTTTTAACTTATATTTGCTATAGCAAATTATTCTTCTTCCATTAAATAGGATTTTCGATTAAATGGTTTTTCCCAACCAAGTTTAGCTCCATGGCTTACACCTTGCAACATCCCTTTAAAACCACCGGTTAACATTCCAGCCGTTCCACCTAATGGAGCTGCTGCCAATAATTCAGCCGTACCTTTTTCATTACCAAATTTAGCGGCCATGTCTTTAGTACCTTTTAAAGCACCGTGATAACCATAGTCAATAGGTCCACTCACAACCCCACAAAACAAGCCACCAGTTACAGCACCCATAGTTTTAAACGGAGCCGTCAGACACCATCTAATTGGCTTAGCTTCATAGTCCAAGCAATAAGCATTGTTTCCAATTCCACTTGCAATAAGCGCAAGTGCAGCTAAAATTAATTGTTGTTTTTTCATTTTTATACCTATTTATTGTTAGATAATCTAAAATTAATTATACAATAGATAATTGCTATTAAGCAAATATTCTACTCTTCATCCTTGACAAGATACGATTCAGTACTGAAAGGTTTTTCCCATCCGGAAGTCAAGCCATGCTTGGCACCAGTGATAGCACCATAAGGAATACCAAACACGAATCCAGTTGGAATACCGATAGTGGCACCAATTACATTTTGGTAGAAACCTTTTTCATCACCAAATCTTTCAGCTAAAGCTTTAGTAGTTTTTAAAGGCATGCGATAAAGAGAATTTACCAAAATTCCTTCGGGAACGTCAAAGATACCGGCTGTTGTTGAGCCTAACAAGCTACCAACACCACCGAGGAAACCATCAGCAGCTTTACAGTTGACATTCATAGATATAGCCATTGAAGCTAACAATGATAAAGCAACTATATTATTTTTTACATTTTGTTTTTTCATATTAATACCCAAATAAAACTTGTAATACGTATTTTTATTAATCATCAATTTAGATAATAATTAATTATTCATCTTTAAAAGTAAAAGCATCTTTTGAAAATGGTTTTTCATAACCAGTTTTCATACCATGCCAAGCACCATCAAACATACCATAGACACCACCACCAACTAAGCCAAATGGCCCAGCTAATACAGCAGCTGCTGTTTGTTGATATTTACCATCTTCGTTACCAAGCTTGCCAGCGACTAATTTAGTAGACTTAATAGCACCACGAACGCCATCTTTAACTGCGCCTTCAGGCACACCAACAATAGTACCGACAGTTGATCCTACTAATCGAACTGGGAACAAACAAATATTTTCAAAAGTATCACCTTCAGCAAAGCAAGGCAAGTAGCTTCCACCTAGGATTACGGATGCTGCCACTGTTGATAACATCATTTTTTTAAGCATGTATTTCTCCATTTTTAACAACCAACTTATTAATTGAATAAATTATAATACTAATAATAAACTAAAAATCATTAATGTAAACTAGTTTAAAAGTTTGAAATAAAAGTTTTTAATCAATTAAACTTTTTATACATAACACTTAATCCAAATTCATCAAATTAAGCTCTTACATGTCAATATAAAATATTTTGGTAAATTCTACAATTAACATGCTACATATTAGCATTATTCTTAAAATGAACAAGATCTTTACAAGTTCAAGTATTAAAAAATATATTACATTTAAGGTATAGTACTAACACCAACATGTTTAGTAGGATGCCATTTAGAGGATTTTTTACCAAATAATATTTTTGTAATAGCTTTTACAATACAAGGAACCCAGTGGGCAAATATATAGGCATTGACAACAAAACTGCGCCAAATTGCCGTAAATAATGACAACTCTGGTTGGTAAAATTGCATAGCTATCACTATATTAAATTGGGCAATAACTAAAACAATTGCCGCCATAATCAGCAATAACATGCCGTGGGTAGGCACACCCGTATAAAAACGGAAGATCTCCAAAAACAGCTCAAGCCCAATTAAGGCTGGCACGATAAAAAACACGGTAAATGCTAACAAATCAATTCTTTCAATTAAAGACAAACGGGAAATAGAATTTAAAGGGAAGATATAATCCAGGTAGCGACGAATAGACCCTTCTGCCCATCTGGTTCTTTGACGAATCAATCCAGGCAAATTAGTTACGGCTTCTTCAAGAACATATGGGTTTGGACAAAAAACAATATCCCAGTTATTGATTAAGAAACGCATACTTAAGTCTAAGTCATCAGTTATTGATTTATCATTCCAGCCCCCCACATCAATTAAAGCCGAACGTTTGATAATCTGACCGTTGCCGCGTAATTCTACAACCCCACCAATTAAGTCACGACCCATTTGGAAATAGGTATCTAAGGCATATTCACTTGCCTGGCATTGAGCCAACCACGAAGTCTGATGGCGATAAATTTTCTTTTGAACTTGAACAGCTCCAACTTTATCAGTTTCCAGATATGGCAAAACGCCATAAAAAAAATCTTTGTCAACACTAGCATCAGCATCAAAAACGGCAACAACCTCAGCATTACACTTAGCCAGAGCATCATTAAGTGCAGCTGATTTTCCGGGATACGATCCGGTTTCACGTTCAACAATTTTTAAATGCGGTCGACTTATAGCAAGCTCTTTAAGGATAGCCAAAGTATTGTCAGTTGAACAGTCATCAATGACCCATAAGTTATAGTTCTGATAGTTTAGGTTTAAAAAATTTTCGACAGTTTTACTTATTACACTGGATTCATTTTTTACGGAAATTAAAATATCAATAGCCGGATGCCAAGCAGCTTTATTCGTTTCATTTATCGGCTCATGATTGAGTAAAAATAGTTTTTGCTTACGTAATTCAATACGTTGAGCGATAAGCAGCCAAAGGGTATGTGTCGCCATTAAAATCAGAAAGAAACCTAATAAGAAAAATATTCTAGTACCAGAACTTATCAGATCACAAGTTCGTAAAACATACCAGACAATTAAAATAAGGGAAACTAAAACAATTCTATTAGCCATTTTTTAACCGTAAACTAATTTAACTCAATTAAAGATATACAAAAGACGAAAAAATGTATATATATTTTAGTTATTTATGCTTTAAAAATATTTTAATAACTAAAAATAACAATTGCCTCTTTATAATCATTATACTGTTAAATTTATCGTTAAATCTAAAAGTTTACTTTCGTTACCATTCAGATTAAGCCAAACAGCAATATTAATCAGTTATTCATGTTCGATTTTTTCTTTAGGGAGTTTCTCGGAAAGTTTTATCGGAATATTGCTATCCAAAGACAAATCTAAATAAACCAATTTGGGACGATAATCTTTGATACCAGCTAACACTGAAGGCAAACGTAACAAGCGTTTTTGAAACGTATTGTCAATGGCACCGAGTTTAATGTTTAACGAAGCGGTCTGCACTCTGATGTCAAAAGGATTGGTAAGGTCTAAATATTGAACCGGTGTATTATCCTGACTGGCGATAAAGTCAAGGATTCCTTGCCATTTGACTATTTGAACCGAATTCAAGTGCAAATTTTCGTTAGCAATAACTAGCAATTTAGGTTTTTCGATTTGCGGAAAATCATTGACTGAGATAATTCTACCGGTCTGAGAAACCACCAAATTAGCTGGATTATTTAAATTATTAGTTAAATTAGCCCAAGGGAATTCTTCCCAAAGCAAAATTTCAACTTTAGGGCGCGGAATTATATAACGTCGCACAAATGCTTTATTAACAATGCTTAACTGTTCCAATCTAGATTCAACAGCCTTGGGATTAACTTGAAACAAGGGTTTTTCAAAAAACGGACAAACCAATTGGCGAACCAGGCTAGCATCCAAAACATGATTACCCGATACAATTATATCTTTTTCAAAATTATTGATATGCCAAGGTTCTTTTGTAAAGCCATATATACTTAAAAACAATAAAAGTAAAGTAAAGATCAGTTTTAAAATTTTACGGCGATCACTAGCTTCCTTCGACTGTTTACGCAGGCGTCGACGATTTTTAATCCACTCCTGACGCACTTCATAATCGAGAACCATTTATACACCTAAAAGATATTAATTAACACTTAAATGATTAATTAAAATTCATAATTTTATCAATTATTATTTTAACAATTATTAAAGTTTAGCAAAGAATTCATTTAATTCAATATAACCCGTAAAGATTTTTTTGGCCTGACCAATAATTTTTACACTATCCAATTCTTTACCAAGCCATTCAATTTTAACTTTGCCGCCAAGCATATTCACTTGCGCAAAATCCTTAACCAACCCAGCCCTAATCATAGTAACCACGCAAGCGCAAGCTCCGCTACCACAGGCCAAAGTAGGCCCTACCCCGCGTTCCACGACATACATGGTTAATTCATGCTCGTTGACAACTTTGACAAATTCAACATTAACTCCATCGTGAAAGATTGAATCACTTTGAATAGTCTTAGCCAAATTAGCCAATTTATCTATTTGTGAATAATTATTTAAATCTAAATCCTTAATTTCAACAACACAATGAGGGTTGCCGATATTGACACAGGTTGCAATCATTTCCTGTCCCGAAAAATTAAGTTGGGTAAAATAAATTTGGTCCAACTTGGTTTGAACTGGAATTAATTTAGCCTTAAATTCAGGAATAGCCAAACTGACCTTAGCTTGAGCTAAATTGGTAAAGTCAATTTCAATGGCTCGATTAACCGTTACCAAACTCAAGGGACTCTTTAAACCCGGCAAATTAGTTAGGATAACTGGTATTGAACATAACACGCCATTACCACTGACTTGAGCGAGTGTTCCATCGCTATTAATCAAACAGAAACCAATTTGAGCATTGTGGTCATTATTAAAATAAGCCAAAAATAAATTTAAATTGTAAGCTTTAACTAATTCATAATCAAAAAGAATGATGACTCCATCACCACCAACGCCATATTTGGACTTACACAGTTCTTGGACCAGTTTCAGGAAATTTGGCCAACGTTGCGTAAATAAGTCTAAATAGTCCGGCAATAAATCTCTCAGCCAAAAAACGATAAAGTCATTGCCTAGATGTTGCATTTTTTCAAAACGTATACTGTTTGACATTAAATCCTATTCTTTATTAATAAACATGGTAACGGCAATTAGCTAAAATAATTCAAATGCTGATTTACATTGAATCCTATCTTGGTTAAACATAAGCTCTAACTAATGGTTTAATTATAAAATCTAAATCTGGAAATAATTAAATAAATGTGAATATTTATCAATCATTAAATTATTTATACTTAATTTTAATTTATAGAATAAAATTAAATAACTTAGATTTTAAATTTTCGAGGCAATTATGCATATTTTTATTTCCTGCGATGTTGAAGGCTTAAATGGCGTCGTACATTCAAGCCAGACTCAGCCAAATGAAGCTTTGTACGCCAATACCGTTAAGCTATTACATGCTGAGGTCAACCAGGTTATTGATGGACTAGTGGAATCAGGCGTAAACACTATCACGGTAGCTGATGCTCATTGGGATATGCGCAATTTACAGCTTGAAATGCTAAACCCTAAAGCGAGCCTTATTAGTGGATCGCCACGAAATTTTTCCATGATGGCGCAAATTGACCAGCTTAAACCAGATGGTATTATAATGCTGGGCTATCACAGTAAGATTGGTACAGCTGATGGTGTTCTTGCTCATACCTACCGTGCCAAGGTTTTTAAAGATGTCCAAATAAACAATATTAGCGTGGGCGAATTAGGGCTAAATGCCCTTTTAGCCAGTCATTTTAAAATCCCGATTATTCTAATAACTGGCGATAATGCTTTAGAAAAGGAAGCCACCAAGCTTTTAGGCAAAGTTAATTTTCATCTAGCTAAACAGGCTTTAAATAAATACGCAGCAATTTTCAAGCCTTATAGTCAGAATTTAACTGAATTAAAAGAAAATACTAAACTTGCCCTCAAGAATCAGCAAAATTGGGTACAGTTAACTAAAATTCAGTCACCTTATGAATTAAAAATTAGTTTCTTTTGCCCATCCATGGCTGATGGAGCCTGTCTGATTAAAGACGTTATCCGGGTGAGTGATGATACAATTAGCTTTACCGATAATATATTTCCGGTTGTTTTTAAAATGCTACTGGCAATAGGTGCGATTGGCTCAACAAGAATTAACAATTATTTTTAATGTTAATTTATTATATACATGATTAATTTAAATTACGCTTGGGCATATTAGAATTAAAACCAATTTATTGAAGTTACCATTATGTTTCAAAAATCATCGCAAAACATCTCGTTTAATCATAAACAAGTAATCAGTCTTGACAATTCTTATTCTTGCCCCAAATGTGAAGTAGGCAATATTTCACAATTTGGGCACAGTGAAACCTTTTTGTGTAACGAATGCCGACACAAATTTGTGCCGCTTAAAGCGAGTAAATTACTTTATCCAGCTAACGATCCCGGTTTCAAAATTGCCTTAACTTACTGGTATGATGGCCAGAAATGGCACAAAGCTGGAACAACGGCTTCATTCACCTACATGCTCACCCTAATGATTGTTTTAACCATTCCGCCGTTAATTTTAAATTATTTCCTAACTCAAAATATCTGGCTTAATAAACCATATTGGTGTAATAATGAAATTTTAATTCTTTTATCTATAATATTAGAATTACAATTATTTTATACCTATATTTGGGATGGAAGTATTTTAATTGATCAAAAAACCCGAACAATTTCCCGAAAATAATTATTTTATCCATAAACCTGTTTTAATTAATGAAGTTATTGAATATTTAAATATTCGGCCTAAACTAACTTATTTAGATTTAACTTGTGGACTGGGCGGACATTTACAGGCCATAAGTCAAAAGCTTAGTGATTGCAATGGGTTAACTAATCACAATTTGATTGGTATTGACCAAGACACCCAGGCTTTAGCTTATGCTAAAACCAGATTGCCGGACAACGTAATTTTAAAACATGGTAATTTTCGCTATTTAAATCAATTACTTAATGATTTAAAAATTCCGCAAATTGATGGGGGTATATTAGTCGATCTTGGCGTATCATCGTATCAATTAGCTAATCCCGACCGAGGATTTAGCTTTGAAAAATCCGGTCCATTAGATATGCGTATGGACTTAAATCAAAGTTTAACGGCACAAACTATTGTTAACGACTACACTGAATTTAATTTAGCTCGAATAATTTATGAATATGGCGAAGAAATCTTAAGCCGGGCAATTGCTAAAGCCATCGTTAAGGCTAGACCTTTATATACCACAACCGATCTGGCCTTAATTATCCAAAACTGTTACTTGGCAAAATATGGAAGTGGTTACCGCCAAAAATTTAAAATCAATCCGGCCACTAAAACTTTTCAGGCTATAAGAATTGAAGTTAACCAGGAATTAATCGCTATTAAAGAAATGTTAAGCACCGCCATAACTTTACTGGCACCAAAAGCCCGAATGGTTGTCATTAGTTTTCACGGATTAGAAGATATACTAGTTAAACATTTTTTTAGACAAGCCAAAATACATAAAAACAAATACCCTAATGACAACTTGAAACTGGCTAACCAAGCAGCTTTGTTCCAAAATTTAACGCCAAAACCGATCCAATCTAGCCAAAAAGAAATACTTGCCAACACTAGGGCACGTAGTGCTAAACTAAGAGCTATAGAAAAAATTTAAAACAGCTAGAAAGATTAAAAGAAACTAATATGGTTAACAGTAATTTTGAAAATGATTTAAATACTTTATTTGGTGAAACAGTGTCCCCAAATAACAAAATTAATTCCCAGCCCAAAAATATTGATGGTTCCCTAGCCTTAATTGATTTACCTAATTTTAATAAGCCTAGCGAATCAGGTATTGACCTAGAAACCATTCGCGACCCATATTTAAGACGAATATATCTTAAAACAGGGCTGATTAACGAAAATATCCTTGCTGAAAATAAATTTAAAAAACATTTTATTCTTGCGCAATTTAATAAAAACTTATTAAATTTATTACAAATTGCCTGTATAGTGGTTATTTTGCTTTATGGACTCGATGTAGTAACCACAGCTGACGTCAGCAAACTTGAAGAAAAAACGCGGCGCATTGTTGAACAGAACTGTGAATTATCGGCTAAACTCCTCAAAGTAGTGTCTTTTCAAGGGATTCAAGAAAATTTGGTTGGCCGGTTTGGCCTACGCGTTCCGGAAAATGTAATCATTGCCAAAGAATTACCCAATCCCCAAATACCCATATATAAACCAAGAATACATTATATGCCAATCATTTCTGGCTATTAGTGAGCGCTCTTTAATTCATTGTCTAAGACCTAATTTCAATTTATTATCACTAGAATTATTGCTATTAACAAAAAACCTCGACTAAAACTACAACTTAAACCGTGACTGTAACTACCAAAAAACCTCGACCGCAATCTAGAATTACCCGTAAACCAAGATCACCCCTTTGGCGATTACGTATACTTCAAGTTTTATTCTTATTTTTTTTTGTAGCTATTGCCATACGTTTATACTACCTACAAGTTTTAAATGGTAATAAATTGCAGCACAAAGCCTTTATCCAAAGGCAGCAAAATAATATTTTAGTTCACCGTGGTACCATAACTGACCGACATGGCTTACCTTTAGCTATCGACACCACGCGTTACGATGTATATATCCATAAAGATTTATTAAAAATGCCCATTTTAAGTGCAGCCAAAATATTAGCAGACATCACCCGTCAGAAAGAAGAAAGTATATTATCCTTATTAGAAAATAGTTACCCTATAGTGACACCAGCTCGGCATATTGAAGCTCAAAGCGCCGATGAATTATTAAAATTAAACTGGACAGGCCTTGATGTTGTGCCTAGACCATTTCGACATTATCCCGAAGGCCATTTAGCTGCCCATGTTTTAGGTTATGTAAATTTTGATGCCATGGGGCAAGGTGGCATTGAACAAAAACTGGAAGAAGACTTAAAAGATACCGGCAGTATTCCCAAACCACAATTAGACGGACGTGGTCATCCTATTGTTGTCCTTAATAGTAAAATGGCTTCTAACGCAGCGCCACCCATAGGATCTTATGTTGAATTAACCGTTGATAATTACCTGCAACATCTAGCTGAAAAAGAATTACAGGCTATGGTGGTTCACTCAGTCGCCCAACGAGGGACAGCTATTATTCTCGAACCTAGTTCAGGAGAGATTTTAGCTTGGGCCAATTATCCCTTTTACGACCCCAATCACTATGCTAAATACCCATTTTCCTTCACGAAAAATTTTGCAATGGTGGATGTTTATCAACCTGGTTCAACCTTTAAAATTTTAACCGTAGCTTGCGCACTTGATGCAGGAACAATAAATGAACATAGTACTTTTGCTGATTCAAGCGGCTTGACTATCGGTAATCGTACTATCCATAACCATGATGGTGGTCATGGAACCTTAGATCTCCTCCATTTCTTTATCCATTCTAGTAATGTTGTTGCCGGTAAAATTGCTTTAACCATGACACCAAAACAATTTTATGAAAGACTAAGAAACTTTGGTATCGGTAAACCAACCGGAATGGACCTTCCTGGAGAATCATCCGGCATTCTCACCAGGTATAAATACTGGCAGCCATTAGATCTAGCTACAACTGGATTTGGCCAAGGGGCTGTAGCTGTAACTCCACTTCAATTAGTAGCAGCTGTTGGTGCGGTAGCTAACAATGGTGTCTATATGCAACCGCATATAATAAAACGCATATACGATCCCATTTCAGGAGTCACAAAAAAATGGACCGAAGTTAAAACGCATCAGGTAATATCAGCTAAAACAGCTCGCTTAGTTACCAATTTATTAGCACAAAATATTGCCATGGGCAGCCAGATAGCTGGACAGGTTCCAGGATACAGTGTTGCCGGTAAAACTGGTACGGCACAAAAACCGATTCAAGGGGGTCATGGGTATATAGCCGGACAGACAATAGCCTCATTCATTGGTTATTTCCCCGCCCAGAACCCACAATTACTTTGCCTAGTCGTTGTCGACGGACCGCAAACCGATGGGCGTTGGGGTAATACTGTAGCCGGACCAGTCTTTAATGCCATAGCAACTGAAGCTGCGCGTTATCTTGGCATAGTTCCAGATCCACAATTAAGTAAAGGCAGCCAACACCCTCAAAATGACTATATCGCACCATCAGTAAAATATAAAGACGAATTAGCCAAAAAAGAAAATAAATTTGAATCAAGATAAAATTGATCATAAACCAAAAAAGTCACTGGCTAACACTTTTTCGCTGGTTGCCATCGTAACGGTTTTATCCAAAATAGCTGGGCTATTACGCGATATCGTTTTACTCCAGGCGTTTGGCACCTCAATGATTAGTGATGCGTTTAATTATGCAACTTTATTTACCGGGAATTTCTTTATTTTATTTGGGGGTCTTGGTGGGCCTTTTCATACATCCACGGTAGCTATTTTGACACCACTAAAAGACAAGAAGGAATTTGCCACAACCACATTTCAAATTATTTTCTATACTTTAATCATTCTACTATTTTTAGCCATAATTGGTTATTTTATCAGTCCCTATATTGTTCATATTATTGCTCCAGCTAATGGCCATAGCCAAATTTACCAGATTAAGCTCTGGCAAGAAACCACCCTAGATTTAAGAATAATGCTACCACTAATTATTATGGCGGGTTTAATTGGCATAGCTTACGGTATCATGAATGTTTATGATAAATTTTTCCTGCCCTCAATTTCACCATCCATAAGTTCAATTGTTCTCATAATTTCTGTGCTAATGACTAGTAAAGAAATTGGCGGATTGAGTCTTGCGTATGGGACGCTTGTGGGAGCTCTATTTCAATTACTGTCACAGTTTTCACTAATTACTCAACTGCATTTTACCTTTTCCCTAAAACCCACTACCGACACTATTAATTTTTTTCAAATGCTTTGGCCTGCAGCTATTGGCACTTCCATTGGTCAATTAAACATTTATGTAGATAGTTTTTTTACATCACAGTTACAAGAAGGCTCATGGACAGCTATCGTAAACGCCAACCGTTTAGTTCAGCTTCCGCTTGGGGTTTTACTTACAGCCATGCTGGTACCAATATTACCGAGATTTACGACTTATGTATTTGAAAATAAAATTGACGTACTTAAAGCTGAGTTTCATAAAGCTTTAAGAATACTGTGGTTTTTAGCCATTCCTTTAGGTACATTATTATTTGCGCTTAAAGATCCAGTCGTCGAAATTTTATTTAAACGCGGTGCGTTTAACCAGGATTCAAAATTGTTACTGATAAATGCTTTGACTTTTTTAATACCGTCAATCTTTTTTTATGTAGCCAGAGATTTAATAACCCGAGTTTTCTATGCTCATAAAGATACTAAAACTCCCTATTACGTTGCCTTATTTGCCATATTTACTAATTTTATTTTTGATTTTATCTTAATTAAACCGCTAGGGATTGGTGGTATAACTCTTTCTACAACAATAGTAACCATAATTAATTTAGTTATTTTAAATGCCTTAATCAAACAAAAAATCGGGTCGTTAGAATTAACTAAAACATTAAAACCTTTACTAACAATGCTTTTAGCAGCCAGTTTAAGTTCGCTAACAGCCTATTTAATCATGCACAACTGTGCCAGTTTCTCAAGTCATAGCTTTAGCTTAAAAATAATTTGTCTCAGCTTTTCGGGTGGACTTGGCTGTTTAATGTATTTTATACTTTGTTTATTTTTTAAACTAAATGAAGCAAGTTATGGCTTAAAATTTATCCAGGATAAAATTCATAAAAACCCCTAAAATTATTATTAAGTTTTGTAAATCGACAACTCAAAGCCAACCAAAGTCAAAAATTTTAACAAATCTTCTTTGGCTTTTGGGTATATTAATATTACTATGGAAAAATTGGCAACTTTACTAATTGGCTTATTTTTTATTACCGGCAATACTTTTTGCCTAGCCTCAGACTGGGTCAGTGATGATTTAGATAATTTTCGCATGCATCATCAAGATAATTCACCCCAAAACAATAACAATTCACCAGTATCGCCAAGCAATCAGAATGCTAACAACAATGTAACACCTCAAAATATTGACGCTAATACCTCAAACAATAACCAACTTAACCCACCTTGTGATACAAATTTACTTACTAAAACCAATAAATTAAAGGAAAGTAATTTTTTCTCGCTCAAAAGTGTGGTTTATCAAAAATTCAGCCACAATAATCCGAAAAACTTTTCCATAATTGCTAATGCAATGAATGATCAAACTTTTCAGGATAGCTACCCAACCAAATCACGCGCCAGTTCTAAAGTCTTTGAAGATTGGCTTAAAATAGCCCATCCTAAATTTTTTACCATTCATAGCGACATTGGTGAACACCGAATCTTAAATATTAAAGGTGCCTGGGACGATTCTGAACACATTTTAAGAAGTTTAAAAATTCCTTCAACCACGATCAAAAAATCCGATCTTTACAATATGGATATTAGTAAATATAGTGTTCTCATCATTAATTGTGCCGGTAATTTATCCCGTGATTTATTACCAATGATTCAACGTTATGTCTACAATGGTGGTTATTTACTAACAACCGATTGGTGTTTGCAAAATGTAATTGAACGCTGTTTCCCCCAATATGCCCAATGGAATGGTGATTTATCCTCATCCGGCTTAGTAAATGCCCGATTAACTGATGCTTCCATAAGCCTTATGGTTAACACTGTACCAAATGCTTATTGGTATTTAGATGACAAATCCCAAATTATTGGCTATTTAAATTACAACAAAGTAAAAGTTCTGGTACAAAGCAGCGATTTAGCTAAATTTGATACCAATCACATGGGGGTATTAGCATTTACCTTTGATTATGGCGCAGGTAAAGTTCTACATTTAGTTGGTCATTTTGACAATAATACCAATTTAACCTTTCGCGATGAATTACCCGATCCTGCTCCTAGAATAAATATTGGCCTAAGACAGGCAATTGCGATTAATTTTATTGTTGATGGCTTAAGAAAAAACGGTGACTGGGCGATTCCTAAAAAATAAGCCAATAATTTACAACCCTGATTTACTCAGTCAAATCGGGATTAAGTCTATTTAATATCATCAATTTATAGCTATTTCAATTTTATTTGAATGCGGTTAAACGATCTTGTACTCGAGTCATTTGCTGATAACCACCTAAATTTGCTGTAGTATAATTAACAACAGTCGCAGTTTTAAGTAATTGCCTGGCGATAGCTTTATCTTCACGATTAGAACCGGACCGGTTAAACAAAGTGGCTAATGTCTTAATCGATTTTATCATACTCGGTAATGAGAAATCAGCTAAATACAAACGATATGTACCAATTTGACTAATCTTAAGACCACGATAGCCAATAGCTGGCAAAGGATTAACATCGGCAAAATCAGCTATGGAACTAGACTTAATGATACTCAAATGTGTTCCTGGATTAAGACTGATTGCCTTAGGTAAACCACCAGCATTAACCATAACACTATTTTGGGCATTGTCATGTAAATTATAAATACTGACTAAATTGCCTTTGGTTATAGCTAAAATTATAGCTCCAGCCTTTAATTGAACTGATACATGATTATTTAAGCCAAATTTAATTTCCATTTTATGCTTAGCTTTAATCAAACCACTATGCTGTAAAGTGACTACTGAATTTACTGGGTTAGTATTCAAGAAATTGATACTATGGTTCAATCCTGCATAGCTACTAGGGTGCTGATAACTAATATCCACAACTTGATTATTAACACTAGTGTCAAAACAGGATCCTAAATTACTATTAATAATGGAGTTAAAATTAACACTATTATCGAATGCATAATTATTCAAACTACCAAACAATGAATTAGGATTATTGATGATTTCATTTGAGTTAGTAGTTAAGCCGTTTGGATTTAAAACTCCTGAATTAGTTAAATAAACAGGAGGATCTGCAGTAATATGTATATTTGAGCTCAAGGTAATCGCACTAGCTGGTAACGACCCCGTATTAAAAACAATTGACTGGCCATCAGCATATAACAAATTGCCACTTGAGGTGGCTTTAATACCATTAGCCCCAAAATAAACATTAGCTCCACCGCTAGTTATAACCTGAATGTTAGTGGGGTTTGGATTAGTAGTATTGGTCTGACTATAATTGCCAATATTCAAAACGACATAACCAGCTGAAGCAGTAGTTGAACTGGCAAAAATCAAACTGTTAGCAGAAATATTAATAGCTCCAGCACTAGCATCACTATTTAAAACAACAATTGATCCATTATTAGTAGTTAAATTAACTGCACTGGTTGTACCAATATCAACTACACCATTAGCCGTTAAACTTATATTTCCGCCATTAGCATTACTTCCTGCTCCAGTTGCTATGGAACCAAATACATTAATACTTCCAGCTGAATAGAAATTGAAATAACTGCCAGATTGGCCACCAACAATACCTGAATTAGTGGCCGAATCCGTAATATTTACATAATTACCAGCTCCTAGCGTTGAAGCAGATACCTTGGCACTATTTAAAGGAAGGGTTCCACCATTACCAATGGATCCACCACCACTGACGAGCGAAATATTAGGTGCAGTCATATTAGCTCCTGAACTAGGTTCTTCAATAAAACCATTTTGTGAAGCCGTTAAGAAAATAAAGTCATTAGACTGGAGAAAAGCCGCATTATAAATACCATAGCCACCAAAGGTTTGAATTGCCATAATTTGTGCACTTATACTACCGGTAGTAAATTGCCCATTATTTTCAATTTGAGCATATATTGATAAAGCACCACCAGTATTCAATTTTAAAATATATCCGGCCTGACTTGCCTGCAAAGTAGCTACGCCAGTATAGATATCGTTAACATAAACACTGCCACCAGTGCTAAAACTGCCAAAGCCAATATTATGAGCATTAATCTGCATCAAATTACTGGCAGTTCCTACACCAGCTGTTCCACTAAAAGAATAAAGCCCAATTACTGGAGCCGTTATTAACCCTGTACTAGTAAGGTTACCGGTATTTTCAACATAAACATTAGCTTGCGAATTCGAAGTGTTTACCGCTAAACTTGCGGTATTATTATTGATACCAACGGAAAGCCCAGCATTAAAAATGATATTATCGGCTTTCGTAATTAAGCCAGTACCATTAAAACCAATTTCACCATTAGGACTAGTTAAGTTTAAATTTTGTCCTTGAATAACACCCTGAATACTGCCATTAGTACCTGTTAAAATATAGCCAGTGCCGTTAGTGGAAATTGTTATATTACTTATATTTAAAGTACCTAAGGCCGAGTCAACATTTACATTACCATTATTACCAGAATCAATAATAATATTACTAGCCGTAATCGTTCCGGTCGTATTGATTGTTCCGCTACTTGTAAAAGATAACTGATTTACCAGGCTAACATTACCTATATTACAAATTGAAGCCATGTCATTAATATATGCGTAACCACCATAAGAAATATTAATGTTGCTAGCATTAATTAAAGCCACATTGGTACTATTACCGATATAACCATTATTGGTTGTAAAATTAATCGTTCCAGCTGTAATAAATTGACCCTGATTACCATATATAATGTTCATTCCAGCATATAGTGAAATTGCTTGGGTACCATTATAATTCCCGGCCGCCATTGAGGCATTTAAATAAATAGAGTTATTGGTTTCAATAGTTACATTCCCTCCACTTACGATTGTTCCATATAGACCAATCGCCGCATTATGCATTGCTGATAAATCAGGTGTTATCGGACCACCACTGGTTATAATTCCACTGGAATCAAACTTCACGGTATCTATTGTTGGAGCCGCATTATAAATAAGAATATTGCCGTTAATACTACTTGGGCCAGCTGAGGATACAATACCTAGGCTCAAACCTGTTCCAGAAGGAGCGTCAGCGATTAACAAAATATTGCCATTACTACCACCAAAAGCTCCACCACTTGATATAGAAAGCTGCGTCGTGCTATTTCCGGTATTAATGTCACCACCAGTTATACCATTAGACAAAGCTACCAGGGTTATATTACCACCATTAGCATTAGTGCCACTGCCCTGGGTGTTTAATACATTAGCATAATTAGCCAAAGTATTGCCAGTTACCAAATCAATATTACCACCACTATTGCCACTAGTAGCGTTAAGGTTAACGGTAACACTTTCAGTACTACTAATATTCGTTCCCGGAACGACGTTAGTTATATTACTTCCTGAATAGGCAATATTACTACCCAGGCCAGCTATCATAACCAAGCTTCCCGCACTAGTTATGGTACCTTGGGTTGTAATCAAAGAAGTTACTCCATTAGCTACATTTATACTGCCATTGGCAATAATAGCAATATTATTGCCATTACTTGCTAAGGTTCCATTTAGAGTTATCGAACCAGTTGTATTTACATAAGTAGGATCACCATGGACATTGGCATTGCCTAAAACCATATCAGCTGAAGCCGCCGCCAAATGCGCACTACTTGCATTAAGGTTAATTGATCCAGTCGTATTTTCAACGGCTCCTTGAATATAACCAAGGCCAGCATTTAAATTTAACGCCTCGCTTAAATAATTACCATAGGCTAAATTCATTCCATTATTTAACGAATTAGCCATTACCGCAATATTTATATTTCCGGCATTAGCTTCAAAAACACTATTGGTAGTTGCGGTAATTGCTAATGTATCAACACTAGCAATACTAATATTACCTACACTAGCTTCGATAGTTCCAGCATTATATAAAACTGGAGTATTAATATTGATACCATTAGCCCCATAAAGGCCACCTTCATTAATAACCGTATTTGCTGATATCCCTAGCCCACCGTTAGCACTAATCTGAGCATTACCTTCATTTAAAATATTACTGGCCTGTAAATTGCCATTTCCGGAAAATACAATATCACCATAATTAGCTAGATTACCAGTTAAAATTAAAGATTTACCATTATCAATTAAAGTTACATTGGCTGGTAATTCTAAATTATTAACTACGCCCCCTAAATTAGTTACATTAACTGAACCTGAAACAGCCTTACCTAAGGCATCTAAAACCAGAGACTGATGACTATTACTTAAAACTTGATTTAGGGCTAAAGCTTCAGCTGGAGTCACCGATTGATTACTTAAAATTTCTACATTATGATTACCGACATTAATGGTTACTTCATGGTAAAGCGCACCAACATTAACTGAATGCAAGGCTGAACTTAAGTCCAAACTTGAATTCATAACACTGTGCAGAATCGAGGTGATTTGGCCTTGAGGACTATAAATCGTTGGATTTATCGATGATAACGCCTGTGTAGCATCATGAACATAGCTAACCGCATCTGAATGATGACTAGCTAAAATGTTATTTTCGGCCAAACTAGTATTAGCAAATATGCTAGTTAAAAATAAACATAAAAAAGCGACCCTAACAATAGAATGACGTACGAACATATTTCCTAACCTCAATATAAACAAGTCTTAAATACCAAATTTGTAAAAACAATTTAGCGTTAATTATATAATCGCCATGTAAATTATCAGTAAAATTTAATATTATTTCAATTTAATCATTTAAAAATTCAGCTAAAGTCGCTAAAGCAGAGTAACAGCTACTTTATTGCCCCCAACCTAGTATTGAACTACTGTATCAATGTTTTAGCTTATTCAAAATTGCCGTTGCCTTACTTATTGCTACGCAACTAAAACCGCTAAAGGCTTCGGTAGTAACTAGACAGTATGAAACCAACAACAATCATATTACTACGTAATTAGAAACCGTTAAATATAGCCCTAACGCTGAAGACTAAATGCATTTATACCATTTCGCTGTGTTTTTAAAATCAAGTTATGCAGGAAATTAATTTTATTTTGATAATAATCATTATTTTCAAAATCTTCAAGCGACATTTCTAATCTTTGACTCCAATTAGAATCATTACTCGATCCTGGCAGATTAAATCTTTGACGCGTACCAAAAATATCTGAAATATTTAAAACTGCATACTGACATCTAGTCTCGAACAGTCTTGTCAACAAGGCCTGGTGTAAATCAATCGTAAATTCTACTGGAGGGCTATTAATATCCCAACCTAAAAACTGCATAAGGCGCTGGACTTCTAGCCAACCAACGCGTCCATCTGAGCCGTGCCACCATTTAACTAAATTATCATAAAATAAAGCCAATGGATCATGGTCATGGGTTCCATAAGTAGCCAAATTGCCTTCTGGATAAGTATCTGGATCTTTATAAGTATAATCCTCATTACGTTCAAATTGCGGTATCGTAAAACCAGCAATACCAAGTTTGGCAAGTGATGGCCTTACATAATCAGGGACTAAACCTAAGTCTTCAGCAATGATAATAGCATCGCCAGAAAATTCAATTATTTTTTTAAGGATTTTGACGCCTTGCTTTTCATTTAATTTGGCTTGCGTTTCGTCTTCATCGCTATATGGTAAAAATTGAGGCAACTTACCCCCAGTCTTAGCCTTAGCTTCTTCAAGCGATAATTCCAGAAATTCATTATTAGCTTGAGGCAACCAAGGGAATGAATATACTCGGTAAAAACCCAAAACATGATCAATGCGATACCCATGAAAAAACTTCAAAATGCCTTGAACCCTATTTTTCCACCAAGCATATTTTTGCCTGGCCTGTTTAGTCCAATCATATAATGGCATACCCCAATTCTGCCCCCATTTGCTAACGAATTCATCGCCTTGAAAATACGTTTCTGGAGGCGCTCCACATGACCATTCCAAGTCAAACAAATCCTTGTTAGCCCAAACATCACAACTATAGCGACTAACCCCAAAAGGCAAATCACCGATTAATTTAATATTTTTGTCACTGGCATGATTATAGACTTTAAGCCATTGTTCGTATGCCACAAATTGGACATAAGCCCAGAAATCATCACCAAGATAAATATCATCAGTCAATCCATGGGCTTTAACATAACTATCACGAGCTTGCCTAGCCGTTGTTACTTCCTGATAAATATTATCCCAATCCGTCCAAACCATATTATCGTTATTTAAAACTAAAAGGCTGCGATACAAACAATAACTATCCAGCCATTTTTTTTGATTTTTTTTAAATGTAGCAAAATCTTTTAACGCTTTATTTTTTGAACCAACAAATGCAACATAGGCTTTTTTTAATAAATTTAATTTGAGTTTTTTTACAATTGGATAATTTACACTTGTTTCACAAGCGAAATTAGCCGGCAGACTTTCCTGTTCAGCTAAAACCATAGACTCAGTCAAACCGGGCACCATATCACTGGTCATCGCCAAAAGAACTGGATCAAGCGCTTGCGAACTTAAGGCATTGTACGGGCTATTATCCGGTCCGGTTTCATTAATCGGCAATACCTGTAAAATGGTAATATTATGCCTGGCACAAAAATCAATACAATTAATTAAACTTAACGTATCACCTATGCCAAGATCATTTTTAGACCTTAAGGCAAAGACCGGAACAAGCATACCAGCCATTTTTGTATTCATCATAAATTAAACCTCTCAAAAACAGTATCAATATATTTTAGAAAATTCTGAGGATTAAAACAGTTTTCAATTTCTGCTTTAGTTAGATAATTATGCAAATTGGTATCATCAAGCAAGTTCTGCTTAAAATCACCGTAAGGTTTATTCCAGGCTTCATGAGCATGACCTTGCACAATTTTATACGCTTCTTCCCGACTTAGACCTTTATCAACAAGTTTAAGCAAAATTGTCTGCGAATAAATAACGCCACCATATACATCCATATTTTTACGCATGTTTTCCGGATAGACCTGCAGATTTTCACATACTTTAGTAAACCGGGCCAACATATAATCAATAAGGATTGATGAATCCGGCAGAATAATCCGCTCAACTGAACTATGCGATATATCACGTTCATGCCATAACGCAACATTTTCCAATGCCGCAATTGAATTACTGCGAACCAATCGCGCCAATCCGGTAATATTTTCACTGGTTATCGGATTACGTTTATGCGGCATCGCCGAAGATCCCTTTTGACCAATACTAAATGGTTCTTCAACTTCCAAAACATCCGTTCGTTGCAAATGTCTAATCTCAATAGCAAATTTTTCTAAAGAGCTAGCAATTAAAGCTAAAACCTGAAGATATTGAGCATGAATATCGCGGGCAATAATTTGCGTTGACACTAACATTGGCTTTAAATCTAGTTTTTGACAAACTAAATTTTCCAAGTCGGTTCCAACACTAGCATAAGTGCCCACTGCGCCACTAATTTTACCACAAGCGACAAGGTCACGTAACTGATTTAATCTTAATTTATGGCGATTAATCTCATCAAGCCAATTTAAAAGTTTATAGCCAAAAGTAATTGGTTCAGCATGAATACCATGTGATCGTCCAATTTGCAAGGTATATTTATGAGTTAGCGCCAATTTAGCTAATACATTATAAAAGATATTAAGATCATCAATTATTAGATCAACGGACTGGGTTAACGTAATGCCTAAAGCCGTATCAATCATATCAGAGCTCGTTAAGCCTAAATGCAAATAACGTGAATCCGAACCAATATATTCACCAACATTAGTTAAAAAAGCAATAACATCATGTTTAACGTTGGCTTCAATTTCCAGAATACGATCTTCATTAAATTGAGCTTTAGCTTTGATATTCAAATATGCTTCTTGAGGAATTTGCTGTAATTCATACTGAGCTTCAACAACCGCCAATTCAACATCCAGCCAAGTCTGATATTTATTAGCCTGCGACCACAACCTTGCCATAATTTCACGAGAATAGCGTTGAATCATTTTTAGACCTTAAATAAATCAGGGCAATTAACAAGCACAATCATAAGTTATTTTCCCAAAATTGTACCGGTTAATTATTTAACATTTTACAAATCCTGATACTTGATAGCCTGCCAGGCTTTATTTATATATTTCACGACTACAAATGGCTATACACTCAGCTTAATGGCATTAAGTGTTTTTGCGAATCAACCTCAAAAAATAATTGAATTTAAATATTTAATATTAAATATGCGTAAAACGAATGTCAAATAGACACTACCGAACGTGTATACATACATATAAGGCCTCAGGGAAAAGGGAAACCGTTTAATATATGTGTACATACGGCGCTGTTGAAATGCTGATTAATAGAAATAAGGCAAGTCAATTTTTAAGAATAATATATCGTATACCCAATTTATTTGCATCTAACTTTAAATTTAAGTGATACCATAATTATAAACATTAAAATTACCAATTCACAGTTTTCATTATTATTACAGTTTAAACTGACTTTGTGCATGGGTAAAATTTAGATTCTGGTTTCAAATCCCCATCAAAAAGGTTTACTCATAATCTTCACCCTAAGCAATACTTTACAACTGAATGTAAAAAAAATAAGCCATTAAACCTTAATTAATACAATAGACAAATTAATTAAGGTTAAATTTTATTAATCTTAATTAATTCAATTAAAGTATTAAATTTAAATAACGGATAGGAAATAGTTAACAACTTATATTCATAAAACACTTAAAATAATAAGTATTAATTGAGGATATTTATTATGAAAATTTTACTGCCCATAGATGTAACCAATGTATGCGATAGCTTGATTGCCGACCTTAAACTCAACCTTGCACTTGAAAACGCTTCAATAGATCTACTTTACATAATTGAGCAATTACCAGCCTATGAAAATGTTATTGATACTTTCAGTGGAATTGGTGAAAATTTACATGAAAAAATTTATACTCACGCCCAAGAAGTATTATCCAAATTAAAATCGCAACTTGCTAATAGTTGCCAATCAGTAAATTTTAAAATTCTGTTTGGTTTAATTTCACCAACCATTCATGATGAAATTGTCAAAAACAATTATGACTTAGTGATTATTCCGAGCTACGATCCGGTAAAACTTGAAGAATATGTCTTTGGTAGAGTCAGTCGTCATATCATTAATACCAACCCCACGCAAAGCTTAATTCTTAAGCCAAGTACGGCATCGCCAATGGCTAAAAATGTAATTATTGGCATTGATGGATCACCTGATTCACTTAAAGCCATTAGTAAAGCACAGGAAATTTTTAACTTAAAAACCAATTATCAAACTATATACCTAGTCAATGTCGTCCATCTGCAAAAGGCTTTATATGCTTTTACTCCACCTGAATTTTCTTCGATGGTTCAAGGTAATATGGTTATGCAATCCGATGTCTATTTAGCTCAAGCCCAAAAAGCCATAAATGATTTAGATATACACCACGTTGAACCAATCCAAAAAACTGGGGATCCCGCAACTGAAATAGCCAGTTTAGCCAAAGAATTAAATACAAGTTTAGTGATTGTAGCCAGCCATGGAAGTCATGCTTTCCCTAAGCTAATTTTAGGATCGGTATCTAAAAATGTGGCCAAATTAGCTAAAACTCAAATTGCCATATTAAAATAACCTTGAGTTAATTAATGAAAAAAAACTTTATTCTCTTTATCATCATCGTTATTTGTGCTAATTCAAGAGCACAAGCTGATTTAGGCACATATGCTAGCTTACACGAAGATCAAAATAAAGAAAAAATTGAAGTTGAAAAAATGAAAAAAGAACTTCAGCAAATCAAACCACAAACTGATAAATATACTGATGAATTAAATAACTTAACCGAGGAACTCAATGAAAATAATATCACTGAGATACACCTATTTGTCAGACCTAATACTATTACTATTAGCAAGGATTTAAACATTAATAGTTTATCTTATAACAATACAGTTCCAGGCCCACTTATCACCATTAGTGAAGGTAGTAAAGTAAAGGTAATTCTCCATAATCAATTAAAAGAATCAACTAGTTTTTACATACAAGGATTAAACAATACCATAAATAGTTTGCCCACAAAAACCAGCGACTTAATTCAACCAAATCACACTGCCAATTTTGAATTTACCGCCACCAAACCTGGTATTTATTTTTATCGTCCTCAGATAATTAATTTTAATCAAATGGTTAATGGTTTATATGGTGCAATCTTGGTACTGTCTAAATCAGTAAATTTCGACAAGGAATTTGTATTACTGTTTAGTGAAATAAAAGATAAAAATAATACCTATTTTCTGATTAACGGCAAACAGGCACCACAAATTCCACCGGTTAACGTAACGCTTAATCAGCGTATTCGCTTGCATTTAATTAATGCCGCCAGTGAATCAATTCCTCTGGCACTATCCGGTCATAAATTAGAAATAATCCAACAAAATTGTAGTGATGATTTAGAACCTCATGTTATTCGTGATGAAATAACCTTAAATCCTGGTGATCGTATTGATTGCGAATTTACGGCTGACAATCCAGGGACATGGTCATTATCTTCGCTAAAATTTAATCAGGTATCAAATAACGGTAAGTTTCCGGGCGGCATTGCCTGTGTTGTCCACTATACCAAAGAATAATCAATGCAACCAACTATTAGATTTCATTACGTAAGTTCTTTAATTCATTTTTAATCACGTCTAAGTTGATACCAGTATGATTGCAAAATTTTAGCCAACCAATTTCAATGACCGCTTCCCAATTGTCATAAAACACTTGACTATTTAAATACCCCAATCCTTGTTCATAAGAATAATCTGCTAAAATCGCCTTAGCCATATCATGCTGAATCATATGCTCTAAATCAAACCACTGTTTCTCAAGAGCTAATTCAAAGAGCACTTTTAAAAATTCTCGCTGAGAATACCTTCTTTCTGCTAATTCTTTAAGTCTGTCATCCATAAACAAAATTTTAGTTATATAATTAAAGACAAAATCTCTTTACCTATAGCTAAATTAGCATAAATATCACTTTAAAACAATATATTTTCAGGAAAATGTCAAACGTTCAAAAATTATTAATACTATGGCTTAGCTTAGTTGGGATTTCCCCAATTCAAGCCCAAAACGATCTAAGTCTAATACCAAATTTACCTTTACAAAATGCCTATCCAGCAGCTTTTGTGCGTATGGAATCACCCAGTAAAAATAATTCCAGCCCCGATTATTTTGACATTGTTAAGGCATCATCCCAAAGCCATATTCTTCATTTCATTGATTTTCCCATAACTGTAAACATTGGCACTTATAATGATTCAAATTATCTCAACGCCTGCAAAGATGCTTTTAAAACCTGGGAAATAGATAGTCACGGCATTGTAAACTTTAAATTTGTAACCGATCCTCAAAATGCACGCATAAAAATAATCTGGAATCATCTTGGCTTAATCAGCAATAATGGTAATTGTGCCCTGGGTGCCCATACCATAACCAGATATAATTTAACGGATACCGGTTGCCAATCATTTTACATAAATAACAATATTCCCGGTGCTACAACCCAAAATCAACGTAAATATTCAGTGCCACCTCAGATAATTGAAGTAAATTTAGATTTAATTGCTTCAAAACCAGAAAATATCCGTTTATTAGTCTTAAAAAACATTTTAACCCATGAAATTGGTCATGCTCTAGGCCTACTTGGTCACAGCACCTCATTAAGCGATATGATGTACAGCATAACCGATGAATATTCCCATATATCCAAACGCGACATCCAGACTTTAGAATTACTCTATAACACACCTTGTGATATAGCCTTATAGATTCCCAACTATTGTAAAATTTATCTTAGTTGTTATCAGTTTCATTTCCTGACCAATTTTAGTCACTAATAATTACCTATACTTGCAAAACTTATACTAGTTCAGGTGTTAGCCAACCAACAATAGTAAAACCTTATTCATTAGTCCGATTTGAAATTCCTATACATTTACCGAATTACGATAGGACTGTTCCAGGCAAAAAGACAATACCCGATTTTCCGCCCAAAACCTGTCAAAAGATGGAATCTTAGGGTTATGCTCAATACGGCTATGAATAAAGCCACCATGTCCACCATGTTTTGGCGCTAAAAGCTTAATTGCCGAATTCGCCAATTTAGGTGTCAGAAAAGACGAATAAGGAATAATAGGATCATCTTGCGCAGTTACAATAATACTAGGAATAACAATTTTATCAATTACAGCTATTGCTGAAGCATGTTGATAATAATCCATAGCACTAGCATAACCAGCATCCGGAGCCGTATACACATCATCAAAAGCCTGAATGCTGTCAACCTTTTTTAATAAGGATAAATCATATTTTTCCGGAAATAAACGATTTTTTAGCACCACTTTACCTTTAAGACTTAGTAAAAATCGCATTTCATACAAACGATTTATTCCTTTTTTTAAAGCTTCCACACTAGCCAGTAAATCAATTGAAGGTGAAATGGCACAAACACCACGAATATGTTTGTCATGACAACCAGATTCACCAGCTGCTTTTAAGACGATATTGCCACCCAATGAATAACCAATTAAATAAATATTCTGAAAATTAAATTTAGTCGACAAATAATCGACCACTGCAATAATATCACTACTTTGTCCAGCGTTATAAAAGGTTGGTGTTAAATCTAAAGTTTCACCACAATTACGCAGATTTAAACGCACGACATTCATTCCAGCGCTTATGGCTTTAGAGCTTATACCTAAGACATAACGCGAATTACTTGACCCTTCCAAACCATGAACAATAATTACAGTGGGTGCGTGCGGTTCATAAGATTGAAAATGGCATCTTCCCATAAGGCTAGTCTTTTCGTCAACCGGGAATAAATAATCTTTCCCCAATTGATCGATTTGCCTCAAGGACCGCGGCCAAAACACTGGGACAACTGTCATTAAATGATTATTTTTCAACCAGGGTACTGGTTGAAAAATATCGTCATTAACAAAATTTAGCGAATTATTTTCCAAAATTATCTTTATAATAAACAGTCAAGTTTTAATTTTAAAACAATTAACCAC